>NZ_DJJJ01000029.1:0-25991 GCF_002434085.1 Acinetobacter sp. UBA6571
TTTTTCGGTAGTATATCCTGCAAAACCAATCCCATGTGTATAAGTCGATTTTCCTAATGCAGCCTTAATTTCATATTGTAAAGCTTGACGCTCCTCAGTCGACAGTTTAATACCGCGACCCGGATCTATCATACGTCGAGATAAAATATGGCTGGTCTGCTGGGCCAATTGCTGTGCAGTTGAAGTGGTCTCACTTATAACCTGCTCGAGTAACATCTGGAGCTGTTCTATATATAATTCTGTTTTCATTCCTTTATATCCTTGTCCTTGTTATTTCACCGTCTGGATAGGAACATGCAACGTTCCGGTATATCTATTCTTGTTATGCGATGGACAGTTTGTACTCGAGCATCTGGTCAGTCAGCATCGAGATAATTTTTTTGGTGTGCAGTGCTGCCTGAGCTTCATCTGCCTGATCTAGCAATGGCAATAATTGCTGATATTGCTCAACTACATCTGTATGAAAGTCTGTATCCTGATAAAGTATCGCAACCAGAGGGGCCCACTCTGCCTGAATGGAAAGCTCCTGATTGGCTAGTCTTGAAGACTGTGCAAACGAAGCTAGAGTTAACAGACAGCGCATATCGGTTTGTGCGCGGGTATCCGGTTGTGTAGCCTGTGCAAATAGATGGATCAGTTCCCTCATTTTTGAAAGATCTTGTGTTGTCGTGCGCTGGGCAGCCAGATATACACTATGGCCAAGAATGGCGCTATGGTATTCGCCCAGATCTGCCAGATAATCACTACTGGCCTGCCGCAAGGGATGCTGCTCTAGCAACAGATCAGGAGAAATTTCACAGATAAAACTTCCACCGTTACGTCCACGTCGCGTATCAATCAGGCCTTTTACTCTCAAGGTGTTTAATGCTTCACGAACCGTAATGGGTGATACCCCCATAAGGCGGGCCAAATCGGCCTCATTTGGAAGCTGTTCATTACTTTTGAGCAGACCAGAAATGATTGCATTTTCTAGCCGTCCTACCACCTGTTCCGAGCGCGTGGCCTGCTCGATAGGCGCAAATATAATGGTATGTGCTGTCATGGCTAACTCTCTTTAAAGCCAGGCATAAAATACCCGGCTCAGGAAGCGGCTAATCTTTAAAATACGCCATAGCGATGTACAGCCTGGTCATCTTGGGGAACTGGAGCAATTGCATCCCAGAGTTCAACGATTTTACCGTCTTCTACACGCCATAATTCAAAATAGGCATGACGTGTACCTGCAATACTTCCTTCAGAGTGGGTCAAGACAAACTGGCCATCGGCAATGGTGCGATGAATTTTCGAGTATAGCAAACCTTGACCTTCGTTACGGATTTTGTTGAGGAAATCGATCACTGCCACAGTACCGTCACCAATATCAGGGCTATGCTGCTGAAATAATTCGCCGTTAGCATAATCTCTGAAGCCTTCATAATCACCTTCGATCAGCGTACGGGTAAAAAATTCTTTTACCAGTGACCGGTTATGTTCTTCCTGACCAGTCTTTGCTACCTCAGTGGGCCCGTCAAGCTGGGTACGGCCACTAAGATTGGCTGCTGCTTCAGGGACTAATCCGTCCCAGTGTTCTACAATTTTGCCATCTTTAACCCGGTAAATATCAAAACCGACCAGTGGCTGTTCATCTAGCCCTTCAAAGCGTCCATGAATAGCGACCAGATCGCCATCGGCCAAGATGCGAACAGCTTCATGTTTAAGATTTGGACAGTCTTGTACCAGTTGACGCAAACCAGAAAGCCCATCTGCGACCAGAGGCGAGTGTTCAATAAAGTCTGCCGAGAAGTAACGTTCAAGCGCACTGGTGTCATGCAGGCTGAACAGTTCATGATGCGCAGTTCCGACCAGTGCTTTAATTTCCTGTTGATTCATGTTTGGCTCCAGCCTGACTAGTCATTTGAACTCATTACGTGCTTGATACGGGTATATTCTTCAAAACCGTAACCTGACAGGTCTTTACCATAACCTGATTTTTTGAAGCCGCCGTGTGGCATTTCAGCAGTCAGCGGAATATGCGTGTTGACCCATACTGTACCAAAATCAAGTTCGCGGCTGAGACGTGTAGCACGCCCGTGATCTCTGGTCCATACACTTGAAGCCAAGCCATATTCAACGTCATTGGCTTTATAAATGGCATCCGTTTCATCACTAAATTTTTGTACGGTAATCACTGGACCAAAAATTTCATTTTGAATTACTTCATCCTGCTGTTGCAGACCAGTAATAACTGTAGGTTCAAAATAATAGCCTGGACGGTCAGCATGACGACCACCAGTTTCAATTTTGGCATGTGAGGGCAGACGTTCAATAAAGCCTGTCACATGTTTAAGCTGGTTGGCATTATTGAGTGGGCCATATAAGGCATTTTCATCATCTGGTTCACCGAACCGAGTGTTCTTTGCAGCAGCCACCAGTTTCTGCACAAATTCGTCATGTACTGCTTCAGATACAATTACTCGGGTTGCGGCGGTACAGTCTTGCCCGGCATTAAAAAAGCCGGTCATGGCTATCATCTCAGCCGCTTTTTCGAGGTCGGCATCTTCAAAAACCAGAACCGGAGCTTTACCTCCAAGTTCCAGGTGAGCCTTGGCAAGATTGGCCGCAGCAGAGGCTGCCACCTGTAAACCGGCACGCACTGAACCGGTAATCGATACTAAGGCTGGAACTTTATGTGAAACCACCTTGGAGCCTACATCTGCCTTGCCTAACACCACGTTAAAAGCGCCTTTTGGAAAGAATGGTGCTGCAATTTCTGCCAGCAGTAAAGTGCTTTCCGGTGTGGTATCGCTAGGTTTAAGCACAACGGTATTGCCTGCAGCCAGTGCAGGTGCAATTTTCCAGACAGCCATCATGAGTGGATAGTTCCAGGGTGTTACCTGACCGACTACACCCACTGGCTCACGGCGGATACTGGACGTTAAGCCTTCCAGATATTCAGATGTTGCTGTCCCTTCCAGTAAACGTGCTGCGCCTGCAAAAAAGCGGATCTGGTCCGCACATATTGCTACTTCTTCAGAAGCGATCAGATGCTTAAGCTGTCCAGTATTACGGCTCTGTGCTTCAATTAGGCGGTCTGCATTGGTTTCAATAGCATCGGCCAGGCTTAGTAAAGCTTTCTGGCGTGCAGAGGGCGTAGTCCGTCCCCAGGTTTTAAATGCTTCTTTAGCAGCAGCATAAGCGGCATCTACTTCTGCTTCAGTTGCATTAGGCGACTGTGCATATAGTTCTCCAGTTACCGGACTGATCAGATCAAAATAATTATTGTCTTGCGGTTCAGAATATTCACTATTAATAAAATGTTTTAGTTTTACAGTCGTCATTTTTTACTCTTCCTTGGTTATAAAATATTACATATAAAACTATATGTATTATGTTTTATTTAAACTGTCAAATTATTTTTTTAAAAAGAAATAAAAGCAGGAGTAAGCAAAAAAATTTATCTAATTATTTTAGTAATTAGTAAGTAACTAAAAAGATTAACTTAATTTTTAAAAACCTAACATAACCTTGAAGGGAAAATAATTTTTTTATCTAACCTATTAAGATTCTCTATTTTTTATAGCAAAACAGATTGGCTCCTAAAGAAGAACAAGAAATGGCTCTCGTCAGAATGGGGTAAAAGGGTGAGATTAAAGCAGTCATCAGTCGTCAGACAAGCCTAGAGCAGGAACTGACGGTGCTTAAATAAAAATGAGGTACAAAAAATGGATTCTAAACATACTGATATTAACAGCCGCAAGCAGCAGGCCACTCCACGCGGTGTAGGCATTATGTGCTCATGGTATGTAGAACGTGCAGAGAACGCCACTCTGTGGGACATGGATGGGCGTGAATATACTGACTTTGCAGGCGGGATTGCCGTACTGAACACTGGTCATCGCCATCCGAAAGTGATTGCAGCAGTAACTGAACAGCTCGGAAAATTTACTCATACGGCATACCAGGTTGCGCCTTATGAAAGTTATGTATCTTTAGCTGAGCGTATTAACCAGCGTGCGCCTATTGAAGGGCCGGCAAAAACAGCTTTCTTTACCACAGGTGCAGAAGCTGTAGAAAATGCAGTCAAAATTGCCCGGGCTGCCACTGGTCGTTATGGCATTATCACATTTAGTGGCGGTTTTCATGGCCGTACTTTTATGACTATGGCAATGACGGGTAAAACAGCACCTTATAAACGTGATTTTGGTGTCATGCCGGCAGGTGTATTCCATGGCCGCTATCCATCGCAGTCACAGGGAATCAGTGTGGACGATGCAATGGAAAGCATTGAAAATATTTTCAGTACTGACATGGTACCTCAAGATGTTGCCGCTATTGTACTTGAACCGGTGCAGGGGGAAGGTGGTTTCAATGTCGCACCTCAGGAATTTCTGGTGCGTTTGCGTGAGCTCTGCGACCAGCACGGTATTTTACTGATAGCCGATGAAGTGCAGACCGGTTTTGCCCGTACCGGACAACTGTTTGCTATGCAACATTACAGTATCAAGGCCGATATGATTACTATGGCTAAAAGCCTCGGCGGTGGCTTCCCGATTTCTGGCGTAGTGGGTCGTGCCGAAATAATGGATGCACCGAACCCGGGAGGACTGGGCGGTACTTATGCCGGTAATCCGCTGGCTGTAGCGGCTGCACATGCAGTAATTGATGTGATCGAAGAAGAACAGCTTTGCGAGCGTGCACATGTACTGGGTTCACAGCTCATCAAAACCCTGGAACAGCTTAAAGTTACCAGCTCCATGATTCAGGATATACGTGGTCTGGGTTCTATGGTCGCGGTAGAGCTTGAATATGCTGAGCAGGCAAAAGCGATTCAGGAATATGCCATGAGCCAAGGTCTTTTGCTGCTGACTTGTGGTAAATCAGCGAATGTTATCCGTTTTCTATATCCACTCACTATTCCGGCTGAACAGTTCCAGAAAGCTCTGGATATTCTGAAAGCCGGTTTCACAGCAGTCACCCAGCAAAATCTGGAGCGCTCTGCATGATCCAGCAAAATTTACAGTATTTACTGGACCATCCCGACATCACTTTTACCCAGCCTTCAGCTGATCATTATATCTGTGTACAGGATGCTGCTACAGGAGAACAGCTGGCTTGGGTCAGAACTTATGACCGTGCGGCTATAGAAAATGCTATTCAACGTGCTGAACAGGCACAGGCTGTCTGGAAACAGCAGACTGCCCTGCAAAAAGCTGATCTACTGTGGAACTGGTACCGCCTGATGCTCAAGCATCAGGAGGATCTGGCACAGATCCTGACTGCCGAACAGGGTAAACCGCTGTCAGAAGCACGGGGCGAGATTAGTTATGCTGCATCTTTCATCCGCTGGTTTGCTGAGCAGGCTCGTCGTGTAGATGGAGAGGTTTTGACATCATCTCAGGCACAGCAACGGTTACTGGTAATTAAACAGCCAATCGGAGTAACAGCGGCAATTACACCCTGGAACTTTCCGGCCGCCATGATTACCCGCAAGGTAGGACCAGCACTTGCTGCGGGTTGTTCAATGCTGATTAAGCCAGCAGAACAGACGCCACTTAGTGCTTATGCACTGGAGGTTCTGGCATTACAGGCAGGTATTCCAAAAGATGTCATGATTACACTGAGCGGCGAATCAATTGAAGTTGGCCAGACTTTATGCGAAAGCGACGTTGTCCGCAAGCTGAGCTTTACCGGTTCAACCGAGGTCGGCCGCATTCTCATGAAACAGTGTGCGCCAACAATTAAAAAGCTGTCACTCGAACTTGGGGGGAATGCGCCGGTTATTGTATTTGATGATGCCAATCTGGATCAGGCTGTAAAGGGAATAATGGCTAGCAAATTCCGTAACAGCGGCCAGACCTGTGTATGTGCAAACCGTATTTATATACAGGAAGGTATTTATGATGCAATCAGTGAACGTGTGATTGCTGAAGTTGCCAGGTTAAAAGTGGGTGACGGCCGACAGTCTGAAATAACACAAGGCCCACTGATTGACGAAGCTGCAATTGAGAAGGTCCAGTCGCACATTGAAGATGCCGTTAGCAAAGGTGCAAGCATCCGTACAGGCGGCAAACGGCTAAATCAAACCAGCACATTTTTTGAGCCAACCGTTTTAACTGGTGTCACTCAGGAAATGAAAATTTCTCGTGAAGAAACTTTTGGTCCACTGGCTCCATTATTCAGTTTTAGTACTGAAGAAGAGGTAATCCAGATGGCAAACAACACAGAATTCGGGTTAGCTGCTTACCTGTTTACACAAAGTACAGCCCGGCAGTGGCGTGTGGGGGAAGCGCTGGAATACGGCATGGTAGGCATCAATACTGGCCTGATTTCAACAGAAGTTGCTCCTTTCGGTGGTATAAAACAGTCAGGGCTGGGGCGCGAAGGCTCGCAGCATGGGATTGATGAATACCTGGAAATGAAATATTTATGTGTTGATATAAGTAACTAAAATTCAAAAATATCACATAGCCTGAGTGGTGGAAAATTTTTTCATCTCTCGGGCTATGTTGATATATGTTAAAGGTTCTTCACTTCTATATAGAAGTCCACCACTATAAGAACTTCTCCCATGCACATTAGAATTTCCTGAAGGAAACAGTTATGTCTAATCTTTCTTATATTAATGAAGAGGCAGGCGCCTGGAATACCTATCTGGCCCAGATTGATCGGGTGGCTCCATATCTGCAACATCTTGCTGATTATATTGATACTTTAAAACGTCCCAAACGTGCTCTTATTGTCGATGTGCCCATTGTAATGGATGACGGAACCATTCGGCATTTTGAGGGCTACCGGGTACAACATAATCTGTCCCGCGGTCCGGGGAAAGGAGGTATTCGTTACCATCCAGATGTGGATCTGAATGAAGTCACCGCGCTGGCTGCCTGGATGACCATTAAAACAGCTGTAGTCAATCTGCCTTTTGGTGGTGCCAAAGGCGGGATTCGAGTTGATCCGCGCGCTTTATCAACCCGTGAACTGGAACGGTTAACGCGTCGTTATACCAGTGAAATTGGCCATATTATTGGCCCACAAAAAGATATTCCGGCTCCTGATGTGGGCACTAACCAGAATGTCATGGGCTGGATCATGGATACTTATTCATCAAATAAGGGCTATACAGTGACAGGTGTAGTTACGGGCAAACCGGTCCATTTAGGGGGGTCGCTGGGACGTGTCAAGGCCACTGGCCGTGGCGTGTATATTACCGGACGTGAGGCTGCCAAAAAAAATAATCTGGCGATTGATGGTGCTAAAGTCGCCGTACAGGGGTTTGGTAATGTGGGCAGTGAAGCAGCAAATCTGTTCGCACAGGCAAATGCCAAGGTGGTATGTATTCAGGACCATACCGGTACGATCCTGAATAATAATGGTATTGATCTGGACGCTTTACGAATTTATATGGAAGAGCATCCAGGTGTACTCGGTTTTCCAGGTGCTACGCCTATAACTAATGACGAGTTTTGGGATGCTGAAATGGATATCCTGATTCCGGCAGCGCTTGAGGGACAAATTACTGTTGAAAGTGCTGAAAAATTAAAAGCCAAGCTGGTTTTGGAAGGCGCAAACGGTCCGACCTATCCTGAAGCTGATGACGTGTTGCTGCAACGGGGCATTACGGTGGTGCCAGATGTTATCTGTAATGCCGGAGGGGTAACTGTCAGTTATTTTGAATGGGTACAGGATATTTCAAGTTACTTCTGGACTGAAGAAGAAATTAATCAGCGTTTGGATAAACTGCTTATTCAAGCAATTCATGATGTCTGGAATACTGCTGAGGCCAAGAAATGTACTCTGCGTACCGCTGCCTATATTCTGGCATGTGAACGAATTCTGATTGCACGTAAAGGTCGCGGCATCTTCCCGGGTTAACTTTTAACCGGTAGATAAATGCTAAAACCATTGTGAGAAAAACCCAAACAGGATCTATAGATTGATCAGGTTTGGGTATTTAACAGTAAAAAACTATTTGTAAATTAGTATATAAATAAGCAAATAACTTTACCGTTTTAAGATTCAAATTAATTCTCTGTATGCCTGAGCTGACGAATGAGCTGCTCGGCATTAAAGGCACCGGTTAGCCGAAGCTCACGTTTTTCTTGCCCATCCGGCTGTAAAAATAGAACCGTTGGAGGCCCCAGAATTTCCCGTTCAGATAAAATCTCATCCTGAGAAGGCTGATAATGAGACAGGTCAAGTTTGATTCTTTGCCATGATTTTAATGCTCCTTGTACATCTGCACGTGGCGTAATATCGCGCTCGATAGGCTGGCAAGCAACACACCAGTCCGCATACACATCAATCACGATAGGACGCTGAATTTGACGAGCTTTGGCCAGTACTTGATTTAATTCTTCAGCATTTCGTACTATCTGCCATGCATGAAGTTCAGAGGCATGTTGTTCGGCATTTAAAGATGACAGAGCATTTTTTATATTCCATCCACTTACGCCAATCAATAACGCTGCCAACAAGCAGGTCAAAATCTTGGCTTGCCCCTTGTTCTGCTTTCGGGTGATCCAGCCCAGATAAAGTGCGAGGGCCAACAGTAAACCTGCAAACAGAGAATAATATAATGTCAGAGAGAGTAGAGGCCGGATAAAATATACTGCCATCATCAGCATAATAAAGCCAAAGCTGAATTTGAGACGCTCCATCCACAGTCCGGGTCTAGGCAGGAAGCGGGCACCAAATACTGCAGCAATAAATAATGGCAGACCGATACCCAGGCCGAGCATAAACAGGTACAGACCGCCCAATAATGGACTTTGTGTCTGTGAAACAAATAAGAGTGAACCAGCTAAAGGCGCACTCATGCATGGGCCAACAATCAGGGCTGAAAGGACCCCCATCACAGCAGCGCCGTAAATGGTTCCGCCAGTCTGCCGGTTCTGGATACGGTCCAAACGCTGCAAAATACCTTGGGGTAGAGACAGCTGAAACAGGCCAAGCAGATTGAATGCAAATACTACAAATAGCAGTGCAAAGCCAATAATCACCGGTGGACTTTGAAACCAGCGCTGAAAACTGTAACCAACCCCAGCCACCAGCATGCCCATTAATGCATAAACCAATGCCATACTGACAACGAATGCTGTAGCGATAGGAATAGCCCGGTAACCTTTTTTACGCTGCACGATAATGCCTGACAGAATCGGAATTAAAGGTAAAGAACAGGGCAGGAAAGCCAGAAGTATTCCAAAAATAAAAAAGATCAACAGATTAAGTAGCCAGGAATCCTGCGAGAAAAGATTTAAAAATACCTGATCATTATTCCATTGATTTGACCAGAAAAAAGAGCTATCTGAAGTATTTTTAGAACTAATAGATTGATCTGTATTGGTATTTATAACTTCTAGCTGTTGAGCTTTATAAGTTGAGGACTGCCCTGCATCAGAAGATGAATCAATATCCTCACGGCTAACAAGCGTCGGATTTTGTTGTGCCGGTTCGCTACCTGTAAATGAAGCCTGAGTATTACCAAGCTGTAGCAAGCCGTTTTTTTGAGACTGTAACTGCGGAAAAAGTCCATCCTGATCAGTGGTCAAGGTAGTGCGTTGTACCGGATAACACAGCCCGTCTGCCGAGCAGCCCTGCCAGCTGATCTGATAACTGGTCTTTGGCTTCACCTGAATTTTAGCTGCAACCTGATGATAATGAACCTCTGTAATTCCAAAGGTTGGATCATTTTTCTTTGTACCTTTAGGCAGTTCAATGTTTAATGGCTGCTGGCCAACCATAACCTTGAACTGGTTATGATACAAATAATAATGTGGTGCAATATTCCATTGTAGCAGGGCTTCTTTTTGTGAAACTGATTCAGCCTTGAGCTGGAAGGCCTGTGCGGCAGGCAGAAAACTAGCATTTGCCAAAGCGCTAGTACTGACTATGCTCACAAAACAGGAGAGTAAAATTTTTCTAACGTGCACTTCTATTCATAGGGGAGGCTAAATATTTAATTGTATTATGCCTGTCTTAAAAACAAGACGCTATGAACAGTTTTGTTATTCATTTTCAAGCAAACTAGTCATAAAAAACGAATAAACTCATTATAAATTTCTATTTATTCCAAGTTTTATTAAAAAAATAGATATAACAAATATATAGGAAATTATTAAGATTTAATAATTGATTAAAATATATATTTATATTATATAAAAATATATATTGTTATTTGGTGAATCTATGATTCAGGACTATTGGCTTGCCCTACTTGGTGGAGCATTACTTGGCTGTTCGGTGATCGGCTACCTGTGGGTCAATGGCCGGATCGCTGGTATCAGTGGGCTGATTGCACAGGTACTTGATCCCGCTACTTTATGGAAAACACCGGCTCTCTGGTTTTTGCTGGGCCTTATATTAACGCCTTTTCTATATAGCTTATTTGTAGTACCAGAGATTGAATTGAATGCTTCGCCCTGGATGATGATTATCGCCGGGTTATTAGTGGGCTTTGGTACCCGTCTAGGTTCTGGCTGTACTAGTGGTCATGGTATCTGTGGTATTAGCAGGCTTTCCAGACGCTCAATGGTTGCTACATTAAGCTTCATGCTCGCAGGTTTTATCACGGTTTATCTGCTTCGGCACGTTCTGAGAATACAGTCATGAAAAATATTTTGGCCTTTATATTTGGTAGTATTTTTGCGCTTGGGCTGAGTATTTCAGGAATGGCTAATCCTGAAAAAGTACTGGATTTTC
The DNA here is from genome assembly GCF_002434085.1 of Acinetobacter sp. UBA6571. Lineage (NCBI taxonomy): Bacteria > Pseudomonadati > Pseudomonadota > Gammaproteobacteria > Moraxellales > Moraxellaceae > Acinetobacter > Acinetobacter sp. UBA6571. The sequence continues at coordinate 10,678 of NZ_DJJJ01000029.1, forward strand.
TGGATATCACTGGTACATGGGACCCAAGTCTGGCTTTTGTGATGATAGGTGCCATTTTAGTGGCCATTATTCCGTTTCAGAAAGCGCTACGTTCTGCCGAGCCTAAAACTGTATTCCATGAAACAATAGAACTACCCACCAATCAAAAAATTGATTCTAAACTCATCATGGGTGCGCTGATTTTTGGTATGGGCTGGGGTATAGCTGGAATTTGTCCTGCACCAGGACTGACCCTGATCGGCCTTGGCCATTATGAATCACTCTATTTTATTTTAGCGATGCTAGCTGGTGTATTTGTTCATCGCAAATGGTTTGGATAGGAGAGCGAATATCATGACAATAAAACCTCTGGTTAAGGCATTTTTTGATAATGATACCAATACTTTCAGTTATGTAGTTACTGATCCTGTCACAAAGCACTGTGCTGTCATTGACAGTGTAATGAATTATGATGCAGCTTCAGCTTCCATGCATTACCAGCAGGCTGATGAAATTTTGCATTATATTAAACAGCAGGGCTTAACGGTTGAATGGATTCTTGAAACACATGTGCATGCTGATCACATGACAGCTGCGCCATATATTCAAAGTAGTGCAGGTGGCAAAATTGCCATGAGTAAAAAAATCTCTGTAGTGCAGGAGACTTTTAGCAAAATTTATAATTTTGAGCCTGAATATTTTAAGGTTCATCATCCTTTTGATTATCTGTTTGAAGATGGTGAAAAGTTCAAAATTGGCGAACTTGAAGCCTACAATATTCCGACACCGGGGCATACACCTGCCTGCCTGAGTTATGTCATCGGTGATGCTGTTTTCGTAGGAGATACCTTATTCATGCCAGACTACGGTACAGCACGTTGCGACTTTCCAAACGGCAGTGCTGAACAGCTGTTTGATTCGGTACAGGCTTTATATCAATTACCTGATCATACCCGGGTATTCCTGTGTCATGACTACAAGCCAGAAGGCCGGGATGAGTTTGTACATGAAACGACCATTGGTGCGCAGAAACATGGCAATGTCCATATTCAGGAAAATACCCGCAAACAGGATTTTGTAACTATGCGCACCCAGCGCGATGCCAAATTATCTATGCCTAAACTAATCTTGCCAGCGATTCAGATCAATATGGATGGAGGACAATTACCAGAACCGGAGGCAAATGGGGTACGTTATCTGAAAATCCCTCTTAACTTCTTTAATTAATTTTGCTCAAGAGCTCTACCTATAACAGGAAGAAACTCATAAAGACTAGTAATGCCAGAACTTAAACTCATCTGAAAATTCTGGTTCTGGCCAAGCAGCATTAAAATTTTTTTTATTACATTTCATGTTTTATATTAGTCTTAAAATTCTAAAAATATCTTTTATAAAAAACACATAGTGACTCGATTGAGGTTTGGTACAAAATTTGTCTTAGTTAGTCTAAAAAAAATATTTCTAAAAAAAATTATGAAATAATTGTTAAAACAACCGTATTTAAACATTGAAGAGAAACCAAGCCATTAAAGTGTTTAAGCGTTTATCAGGGAGTGTATTAGTGCAATTAAAAAATTCTGGTTTATTTAAACAACAGGTATTTATTGATGGTCAATGGCTAGAAGCAGAGCAGAATAAAAGTTTTGCCGTAATAAACCCGGCTACTGGTGAAACCATTGCTCATGTACCTTCTGTTAGTGAACAGCAGGTAGTAAAAGCAGTAGAAGCAGCTGATCAGGCACTACAAAGCTGGAAACAGACCACTGCAAAAGAACGTTCAATCCTGCTAAAAAAATGGTACCAGCTGATGATTGAACATCAGGAAGATCTCGCGATAATTCTAAGCACGGAACAGGGTAAACCAATGACCGAAAGTCGGGGGGAAATTCTGTATGGTGCAAGCTTTATCGAATGGTTTGCTGAAGAGGCTAAACGCACTTATGGTGATGTGATTCCCCATGATAAGCAGGGACGTCGCCTGCTTGTGATTCGTCAGCCAGTTGGCGTAGTGGCTGCAATTACACCTTGGAATTTCCCCAATGCCATGATTACCCGTAAAGTTGGTCCGGCATTGGCGGCAGGCTGTACTGTCGTGATTAAACCAGCTTCTGAAACTCCACTTTCTGCACTAGCTCTGGTCGCTCTGGCTGAAGAAGCCGGAATTCCAAAAGGTGTAATCAATGTAGTGACTGGCAGTGCCCGTGAAATAGGTGGAATCCTGACTCAGCATCCTCTGGTGCGTAAGGTATCTTTTACCGGTTCGACCGCCATTGGTAAATTACTGATGCAGCAATGCTCTTCAACCATGAAAAAAATCAGTATGGAATTAGGTGGTAATGCACCATTTATTGTCTTTGAGGATGCAGATCTGGATAAAGCAGTTGAGGGAGCGATAGCATCAAAATTCCGTAATAGTGGCCAGACCTGTGTATGTACCAACCGTATTCTGGTTCAAAACAGTATTTATGATACTTTTGTTGAAAAGCTTGCCGCTGCTGTAGCAAAACTCAAAGTTGCTCCTGCTTTTGAACCGGGTGCAGAACAAGGCCCGCTGATTAATGAAAAGGCAGTTGAAAAAGTTCAGCAACATATTGATGATGCAACCTCCAAAGGAGCTAAAGTCATTTATGGTGGGCAGCGGCATCAATTAGGTCAGACATTTTTTGAGCCAACCGTCTTAACTGATGTAACCCCAGATATGCAAGTCGCACAAGATGAAACCTTTGGACCACTAGCACCAGTTTTTAGATTTACCGAAGAAGCAGAAGCTATCCGTATGGCGAATGATACTGAATTTGGCTTAGCTTCTTATATTTATACGCAAAATCTAAGTCGGGCCTGGCGTGTAAGCGAAGCTCTTGAATACGGTATGGTCGGTATAAATGAAGGTTTAATTTCTACTGAAGTTGCACCTTTTGGTGGAATAAAGGAGTCGGGTTGTGGCCGTGAAGGTTCTAAATATGGGATCGAAGACTACCAGGAACTTAAATACTTGTGCATGGGTATCTAGTCAGTTTCTGGCAATTTCTTTGAGAATGTAATCGTATAGTTTTATGATAGCCTGATATTTCATGATGAAATCATGAGTATAAGGCCTGTCCAGGAAACTATTTAACGTTACAATAACAGGGAGAAATTAGACTGAACGTTATGAACACAATTAACACAGCCCCTGTTATTGATACTAAAGCCTTTCGCCGGGCACTGGGTAATTTTGCAACCGGTGTCACTGTAATGACTGCTCAGAATAGTCAAGGTGAAAAAGTTGGCGTAACAGCTAACAGTTTTAACTCTGTCTCACTTGACCCAGCATTGATTCTATGGAGTATCGATAAAAACTCTTCAAGTTACCGGATCTTTTCACAAGCCAGTCATTTCGCGGTCAATATTTTATCTGCGGCTCAAATTGAATTTTCCAATAATTTTGCCCGCCGTGCAGAGGACCGTTTTGCTGGAGTCGATTTTGACATGGGTGCCGGTAAAGCACCTTTATTAAAAAACTGTTCCGCTGTGCTGGAGTGTGAAAAATTTGATATTGTTGAAGGGGGTGATCACTGGATCATTCTGGGTAAAGTGGTTAAGTTTCATGACTATGGCCGTTCTCCTTTACTTTATCATCAAGGTGTTTATTCTGCGGTACTGCCTCATCCGAGTTTGAATACGCCTGTTGAGTCCAGAGAAGATAGTTTTCCTGGCCGTTTATATCATAACATGTACTACTTGCTAACTCAGGCAGTGCGAGCCTATGAAAGCGACTATCAACCCAAACAGCAGGCTACAGGTTTTCGGACCAGTGAAGCACGTTTATTACTTGTATTGGACAGTAAAACTGCCAGTAGTAAAAGTGCACTGCAGCATGAAGTCGCTATGCCGATTGCCGAGGTTGAACAGGCAGCCGAGATTTTAGCCCAAAAAGGTTTGCTTATTGAAACCGAGACTACTTATGTACTTACGGAACACGGAAAGAGTGTGGCCAATATGCTCTACCGGATTTCTGAAAGTCATCAACAGGAAGTATTTTCAAAATATACAGAAGAGCAACGCGAACTCTTTAAAGAAATGCTTAAAGACCTGATTGAACTTTAAAAAGTTTTTAATTTTATATTTAACTTGTTCTGTTATTTTGTCTTATCTGAATTATGAACAGTTTAGGTAAGATCTTCACGTCTTTATAATAGCCTAAGCATACTGACCTTATTAAAATTTAATAATTTATTTTAAAATTTAATTACATTATTTATAATAAATTTATGCATAATGTAATAGGTCCAACGCTTAAATAAAAGGTATTTAAATAATAAGATGAATTAATTTAAATCCTAAAATAAGGATATTAAAGCAAAAGTGATTTATTTTGAAATCTGGAAAATTTTTATCAATTCTTAAATTGCTCAATTTAGTAATTTTTATAACACTAACCAGGATGGTAGTATGAATACTCATGTCATTATTAACGGTGAGAATATTCAAGGATCAGCAGAAACTTTTAAAGTGCTGAATCCAGCTAATGAAGAAGTAATCACGGAAATAGCCAGTGCAACCCCAGAGCAGGTCAATCAGGCAGTTCAGGCTGCTACTGAAGCTTTCAAGCAATGGAAAAATATTTCTGATAAGGAAATTAATAACAGTTTTAGTAAAATTGCGAATGATATCCGTCAGGAAAAAAAAGAAATTGCCCGGTTAATTACCTTGGAGCAGGGAAAGCCATTAGGCTTGGCAGAGTTTGAGGTAGAAGCAGGTGCTAGCTGGATTGAATACATCGCCAGTCTTGAAATACCAGTTGAAACTATTCAGGAACCTGGTGGTAAAACTATTCAGGTTTATAACCGCCCACTTGGTGTGGTCGCATCGATTACACCATGGAACTGGCCGTTTATGATTGCAGTCTGGCATCTGTTTCCGGCCTTAAAAACTAAAAACTGTATTGTCAATAAACCCTCAGAATATACTCCTTTAAGTACAGTCAAACTGGTAGAAATTATTAACCGTCATGTACCAAAAGGCGTGTGTAGCGTAGTACTTGGCACAGGTAAAGTCGGGCAGGTTCTCAGTGAGCATCCTGATATCGCCAAAGTTACATTTACCGGTTCGACACGTACCGGGCAGAGTATTTTGAGCCATTCGGTTAATACACTTAAAGGTGTAGTACTGGAATTGGGTGGTAATGATGTAGGAATCGTACTAGACGATATTGACGTAGATAGCACGGCCGAGAAAATTTTTGGCTCGGCGTTTTTAAATGCTGGCCAGACTTGTGCCGCATTAAAGCGCTTATATGTGCATGAAAATATTTATGAGGACTTAATACATAAACTGGTAGAAATAGCTGAACGGCAGGTTGTGGGTAATGGACAAGAAGAAAACACAACTTTTGGTCCGGTACAAAACCGTATGCAGTTTAATAAAGTTAAGGCGCTTATTGAGGATGCGATTGCTCAGGGTGGAGAACTGCTTACTCAGGCACCAGTACTGCCAGAAAACGGCTATTATATTGCACCGACTTTGATTGCAAACCTAAGAGAAGGTGTGGCACTGGTAGATGAAGAGCAATTTGGTCCGGTTTTACCTATTATAAAGTTTAGTGAGATAGATGATGTGATCCAGCGCGCCAATCAAAGCTCTTTCGGGCTCGGCGGTTCAGTCTGGAGCCAAAATATTGAAAAAGCTCAAGAGATTGCCAATCAGCTAGAATGCGGTACGGTGTGGATTAACAGTCATGCTGACCTGTCACCTGCTGCACCATTTGGTGGTTGGAAACTTTCCGGCTTGGGTTATTCATTTGGATTGGATGGCCTACTTTTATTTACCAAGAAACAGGCAATCCATATCAGTCGCTAAAATGTTAAGGTGCCTCTTAGCTGATAAATGAGATAAGAGGCATTTAACAGTCTGTTTTAAACGTGCAAGGTCAGGTTATATTCAAAGAATATAAGTAATTCTATTCTTCAATTATTCATGCCTATAGTTATGTTTAATTCTAAAAATCAAAGCAATAAATTTTAAAATATAAAAAATATTAAGCCTGGTTTTCATATATTAAATCGGTACCTTAACTTGATGATCAGAAATATAAATTGGCTCCTGACAAATTTTAAAAAATGGTACTCGCAGGCTCTGGATAAACACGCCATATTGTTTAGGTCGATAGGGCCAGATGTATTAAAACAAGTGGTGGCGAACGTACCATGTACATGAGTAAAAACTTGTACTTGCAGAGAATATTAAATAATGAATCTAAAAAATAAAGTCAGAAGCAAAGATTGAATGCTGTTTGGCAATATCGAGTATTTTTAGTGTGGTGGCGGCTATAGTTTAAGTGACACGAGCTAAATACCTCTGATTTTTAAAGTAAGTCTCTAACCTGACTATAGTTTCCTTAAACTCCAAAGCTAATGTGTATAAATAAATCTGATTGATCAAGATCATTATTCATTTTAATTGCTGGCTATAAACTCTGGACTCTTCAATTCAAGCAAAACAATTTCGTAAGGTGTAGATATGGCATTTTTATTTCAGGACTAATGTACAGTTTGCTGAATCTTGAAATTTTTTAAGTCGCTATCTATTTGCAACCATTAAAAAATTCATGGAATGAATACAAGATGCAGATAAATAAAAAAGAATCTTCGAATCAGTTAAGTGATTCATTAAAAACCAGACACCTCACCATGATGTCAATTGCCGGTGTTATTGGCGCTGCTTTATTTGTTGGCTCAGGTAGCATTATCGCAGCAGCTGGTCCGGCAGTAATACTGGCTTACTGTGCCGGTGGAGCTCTGGTGGTATTTATTATGCGCATGCTGGGTGAAATGGCGGCCACCTCACCCGATACCGGTTCTTTTTCGACTTATGCAGAACGTGCCATCGGGCGCTGGGCGGGCTTTACGATCGGTTGGCTGTACTGGTGGTTCTGGGTGCTGCTGATGGCGTGGGAAGCTTATGTGGCAGGATTAATCCTGCATGAATGGTTTCCCTTACTCAGTGTAAATGTATTTACCCTGATGATGACGATTACTCTGACTGCCATCAATTTTATGCGGGTGAGTAAATATGGTGAGGTAGAGTTCTGGTTTGCTCTAATTAAAGTGATTGCAATTGTCCTGTTCATTGTTTTGGGTATATTGGCAATTTCCCGGTTATGGCCAGTGGGTGGCGTCAGCGGCTTAAGCAATCTTAGCACTCATGGCGGCTTTATGCCCAATGGTTTGGGGCCGGTCATTGTTGCTTTACTGGGGGTCATGTTTTCATTTTTAGGCGCAGAAATTGTAACGATTGCCGCGTCAGAATCTAAAAATCCGGTAGAACAAACCAAGCGCGCTATTAAATCTGTAGTCTGGCGGATCTGCCTGTTTTATATTGGCTCAATCTTCTTGATTGTCTGTATTGTTCCATGGAATGATCCTTTGCTTAGCCAGACAGGTTATGGAGCATACCGCCGTACTTTTGAAATATTAGGTATTCCTGCAACCAAGTGGATCATGAACTTCGTAGTACTGACATCGGTCAGCAGCTGTTTTGTTTCAGGTCACTATACCGCATCACGCATGTTGTATTCGCTTTCAAAGCGAGGAGATGCACCCACCCTGTTTCAAAAAACCCGTAAAAATGGTACACCAGTATTTGCTGTATTGGCCTCTTGTGTAGTGGCATTTGCTATTGCACTGATGAATTTTTTTGATGCACTTAAACCCAGAGAAATTCTGGATATACTCATGAACACCACGGGTATGATCGCGATGCTGGTTTATCTGGTGATTGCTATTTCTCAGCTCAGACTACGCCGGAAAATGGAACGCGAAGGTCAGGAAATCAAACTCAAAATGTGGTTTTTTCCGTGGTTAAGCTATCTGGTGATTGCTTTTATTGTTGCATCTTTAATTGCCATGACTTTTATAGAGCAATATCGTGTTCTGGTTATTTCTACAGGTGGAGCGGCATTAATCGTTATTTTTATTGGGATTACACTGCAGTTTAAAGCTTACCGGAGAAAACTGGCAGCCCAGCGTCCACTTAAACGAAGTTATTTCTAGTATATCAATTCATCCATGCCTTAAATCTTTTTTAAATTTTTCAGGTTATAGCTACTGTTATAGATGCTATAACCTGATGATTTTTTAATCATACATTTTAATTTAAATACTGTTTTACTAGCTTATAATCTGCTCATTTCTCTCATTGCTTAATATAAAAATTATCTCTTCAGCACATTTTGGTGCAGTTTTTGCATTTTTCCAGATGATCTTATTAAAAGTTTTAAGAAAATGCAGTTTTTGAATGAAGATAAGCCCGATGAATCTGCTCGCTGGTTTGCACGTCTGGAATTGGGTTTTAAAGCAGCACAGGACCGCACTATTTTACAGCATCGTTGGCATTTTGGACCAATTAGGGTGCAAAAAATGTTATGGCCAGAAAAAACTGGAGTGTGTCATGTCATTATTGTGCATCCGCCTGCAGGAATTGCCGGGGGCGATCATCTGACTTTCAAGATTCATGTGGATGAAGAAGCACATGCCTTGGTTACTACTCCTGGTGCCGGAAAATGGTACAAGACCAATGCGAAACAGGCTTTCCAGCATATTCAGATTCAGGTTGAAAATAATGCAATTTTTGAATGGGTTCCTCAAGAAACCATGCTGTTCAATGGAGCATGGGCACACACTGAAACCACAGTTCAACTAAAGAACAATGCCAGCTTTATTGGCTGGGATATGCTGGTGATTGGGCGCCAGGCGCGAGATGAACGGTTTACTGAAGGCCTGTTTCAGAACCGCTTTAAACTGTTAAGAAATGAGCAGTTACTGGTCGCAGATAGCCTGAACTTTAAGGGGAATGACCGCTGGCTTAGCTCGTGTCTGGGAATGAATAATCGTGCAGCTATGGGAAGTTTCTGGGCTATAGCACCTGAAAAATTTAGAACCAGCTTTTATCTGGATCAACACCTTGATCTGATCCGTGAGCTGATGATGCGTATGGATACACCAGTAACTTTAACTCTGCTCAATGATGTGATTTGTGCCCGTTATCTGGGGGATGATGTCCGTCAGTGCCATGATGCCTTTGCGGCAATCCGTGCCCGGCTGCGACTTTACTGGTTTGACCTGAATGAAGAGTTTCCACGAATCTGGAAAACCTGACAGTTAAATAATCTTCAAGCCTGCGCATTCTAAAAAAACTTGCATATATATTGCATGACATTTGTGAAGAATTTTAGGAAAGAGATATGGAACTCAACCCTACTGAAAAAGACAAATTATTGATTTTTACTGCTGGCTTGGTAGCAGAACGTCGTAAGGCACGGGGGGTAAAGCTTAACTATCCTGAAGCAATTGCTTTTATTTCAGCAGCATTACTTGAAGGTGCACGTGACGGTATGACGGTAAGTGACCTGATGCACTATGGCACTACCTTGCTTACACGCGCAGATGTCATGGAAGGTATACCGGAAATGATCGCGGAAGTGCAGGTAGAGGCAACGTTTCCAGATGGCTCCAAGCTTGTGACTGTCCATCAACCGATTGTCTAGGAGAGCAATATGATTCCGGGTGAAATTTTTACCCCTGACCTCGACATTGAAATGAATGTCGGTCGTCAGACCTTGAAAATCACTGTAGCAAATGCCGGAGACCGTCCAGTTCAGGTGGGTTCACATTTTCATTTTTATGAAGCGAATGATGCATTGCAATTTAACCGGGAAGCCACAAAAGGCTACCGGCTCAATATTGCTGCGGGTACAGCAGTGCGTTTTGAACCCGGTCAAAGCCGCTCTATAGAGCTGGTTGCGCTGGCAGGCAAGCGTGAAGTATACGGGTTTGCGGGTCGTGTAATGGGCAAGCTGGAAGAACAGGAACACAAAAAATGAAAATGTCACGCCGTGCCTATGCGGAAATGTTTGGTCCAACACTCGGTGACCGGGTTCGTTTGGCGGATACCGAACTGTTTATTGAAGTCGAACAAGACCTGACTACCTATGGCGAAGAGGTCAAGTTTGGCGGTGGTAAAGTCATTCGTGATGGAATGGGGCAATCGCAGCTGCTAGCAGAGGAGGTGGCCGATACCATAATTACTAATGCGTTAATTGTCGACTGGTGGGGAATTATTAAGGCTGATGTCGGTCTAAAAAATGGCCGGATCTGGAAAATTGGTAAGGCTGGTAACCCGGATATTCAACCCAACATTACTATTCCTTTAGGAGCAGCAACTGAAGTGATCGCAGGTGAAGGGCAGATTCTGACTGCAGGGGGAGTTGATACGCATATTCACTGGATTTGTCCGCAGCAGGTAGAAACTGCACTCATGTCAGGTATAACCACTATGATTGGTGGTGGAACCGGGCCTGCAGCCGGTACTTCGGCAACTACTGTTACTCCAGGGCCATGGCATATCTCGACCATGTTGCAGGCCATTGATGATTTGCCCATGAATATTGGTTTACTGGGTAAAGGTAACTTAAGCAAACCGGAACCAGTTGCCGAGCAGATCCAAGCCGGTGTGGTGGGCTTAAAACTTCATGAGGATTGGGGATCAACGCCAGCGGCCATCGATAACTGTCTAACTGTAGCAGAAAATTATGATGTACAGGTCGCCATACATACCGATACTTTAAATGAAAGCGGATTTCTGGAAGAGACCCTGGCAGCATTTAAAGATCGTACGATTCACACTTACCATACCGAAGGTGCGGGTGGTGGACATGCTCCAGACATTTTAAAAGCAATCGGGCAGCCGAATGTTCTACCATCTTCTACTAACCCGACCCGGCCTTATACGATAAATACTATTGATGAGCATCTGGACATGCTGATGGTCTGCCATCATCTCGACCCGGCTATTGCTGAAGATGTAGCCTTTGCAGAAAGCCGTATACGTCGTGAAACCATTGCAGCAGAAGATATTCTGCAAGACTTGGGCGCAATTGCCATGATGTCATCAGACTCGCAAGCCATGGGTCGTGTAGGTGAAGTTATTATCCGTACCTGGCAAACCGCGCACAAAATGAAAGTACAACGCGGTACATTAGAAGGCGATAATCCCAGTCATGACAATAACCGTGTAAAACGCTACATCGCAAAATATACAATTAATCCGGCAATTACACATGGATTAAGCCATGAAATCGGCTCAATAGAAGTCGGTAAGCTGGCTGATCTGGTACTGTGGAAACCGGCATTTTTTGGGGTGAAACCTTCCATGATTATTAAAGGCGGCATGATTGCTGCTGCGCCCATGGGCGATATTAATGCCTCTATTCCAACCCCGCAGCCTGTACATTACCGCCCAATGTTCGGGGCATTTCCACGAGGTGTGCACAATACCTGTATTACCTTCTTGTCACAAGTAGCAATTGAGAGAGGTGTACATAAAAAATTGGGACTAAAAAAGCTCATCAGTCCATGCAAAGAAACACGTAACCTCACTAAAGCGGATATGAAGCTAAATACTTACTGTCCTGTGATGGAAGTAGACCCGGAAATTTACGATGTACGGGCAGATGGGGAATTACTGACGTGTGAACCTGCGGAAGTGTTACCAATGGCGCAGCGTTACTTCTTGTTTTAAATGGTAATTTAGATCAATATGCCATCTTTACTATTAAAATAATTGAGGGTGAAGATGGCTTTTAAATTTGAAAGTCAGGAATTTAAACTTAAATTTGATTAAGTCGAATCACTGGCAAGGAGCATAATAGAAGATGAGACGTACGCAGAAAGTATTAAAAACTTAGCCAACCATTTTCTAACTGCAACCCGCGTTTTTAACACGAATCTTGATTTAAGTGATTATGATCAATATATCGAATATTCGAGGAAACAACCTGTATCAGATTTCGTAAAAGTCGTAGATCAAGCCCTCAAGAAATATAAAAATAGTAATTTAGAATCTGATTTAATCTATCTATTCGACATCAGTTTAAATTTAATTAATATCTATTTTTCTGAACTAACTTTTATTCTAGGTGGATTGAGTAATTCAATTTCTTTGGAAGTGGGCAGCGTTATTGACTTTGTTAATACCAAATATTCCAATAATCCCAATTTTAGACGCTATGTTGGATTTGCTGAAAGAGATTTACCATTCCAAATTTTTAAAGAGTTATTTCATTCAAATGAAATTAAAAATGTAGCGGAATTAAATAGTAAGTTAAATGAAGCTAATAATGCTATCAATACTTGGAATAGTACATTCGAAACTAAGCGAGATGAAGTAGAAAATTTAGAAAATAAACTTGAAGAATATAAAACTAAATATGATTTTGTTCTTTTAAATAAGTGGTTTAAGCAACGCTATGAACAGAAAAAAGAGGAATTGAAAAGTAGGAAGGAGGGATATTCTGCTTTTGGTGCAATGTTATTTTTTACGCCGTTATGCTCACTCGCGCTTTTTATATTTTAGTTTAGGTGAGCAAGGACTTAAATTTATTATTTATTTATCATTACCCGTTACTACATTCATGATTATTGTTTTTTATTTCGTGAGAGTAGGACTACAGCATGTTCGTTCGGTTCAATCTCAAATGATGCAACTTGAACTACGAATGGCGCTCTGCCAATTTATTTATAACTATGCAGAAGACTCTGAAAAGTTACATAAGAAAAACTCATCTGGTTTTGAAAAGTTTGAGAACATAATCTTCTCACCACTTGTGTCTTCTGACGATAAAATTCCGACTACATTTGATGGAATGGAACAACTTGCTAAATTAATTGGGGAGTTCAGGAAATAAATGCACCAATAAAAACCTTATTGGCACGAAAAATGCTTAATTTTGAGGCGTAAAACTACTGACAGTTGATATGAGAATCATGAAACATTCAATTGTTAGGGATCTTTGCTTTAAAAAGGATAAGCATGAAAATCTATACCCAGCGATTAGAGACTATTCAACATAACAGTTCCTTTGAAATTGTTGAGCTGACATTTGATACCCGTCAAAAAAGCCGTTTTCGTGCGACCTTAAATTCAGGTATCGATATTGGTGCAGATTTACCTCGTACAGGTATTTTAAGAAGTGGTTCATTTATTGCCACAGAGCAGGGTGATATTTTGCGTATAGATGCCAAACCTGAACATTTGATGCAGGTGATCGCCCAGAGCGACTTTGATTTGGTAAAAGCAGCCTATCACCTAGGTAACCGTCATGTTCCGCTGATGCTCACACCTAGCGCTTTATATTTTGAACCTGACCATGTGCTGGCAGAAATGGTTACAGGACTGGGTCTAACCGTTGCTGAGATCGAGCATCCTTTTGAACCAGAAAGTGGTGCCTATGCACAACACAGTCATGAACATCGTCTAAGTCCAATTAAAGCTTTACATGCTCATGGCCATCACTAATGCCAGCCAGCTTCTCAAACTGCTAACACTCTCTTCTACAGCCTTGCCGGTAGGCGCTTACTGCTATTCGCAGGGGGTGGAAAGTGCGATTGATCAGGGCTTTATTCATGATGAAGTTTCTAGTATTGCCTATTTTGAAGAAGTACTTGAAATGCTGCTAGTACGCTTTGAATTGCCCGTACTTCAACGCCTGATACAGTTTTACGCCAATGAAGAGCAATTTTTATACTGGGCAAACTTATATCGTGCCAGTCGTGAAAGCAGAGAATTGCTGGCGGAGTCACAGCAACTGGCGTTTTCCCTAAATGCCTGGATACGAGATGTTCTAAAACTTCCAGTAACTGTTAAAAAACAGTTTGGTTTTGTTCCGGTATATGCCCAGTTATGTGGCCAACTACAACTAAATATAGCTGATGTCTTAACTGCTTATAGCTTTAGTGTTCTGGAAAATCAGGTACTGGCAGCAGTCAAGACTATTCCACTTGGACAGATGAGTGGCCAGCGCATTCTATGGCAGCTGCATAAACTGATCCCGCAGGCGGTAGAGCAGGCTTTAACACTACAGGATGATGAACTGAGTAGCAGTTTGCCGCAATATGCCATGCTGAGTATGGCACATGAAACCCAATATTCACGTTTATTTAGGTCATGAATGAAGCGCTGGTTTAAAAATTCAAAGTAAGTTGTGAAATTAAAAAGGAAAACAAGATGACAGAACGTAGTCCATTAAGAGTAGGCATTGGCGGACCGGTGGGTTCAGGTAAAACAGCTCTTACCTTGAATCTATGCCGTGTCTTACGGGATAAATACAATATGGCCGTGGTCACTAATGATATCTACACCAAGGAAGATTCAAACTTCCTGACCCGTCATGAGGCTATGAGTCCAGATCGTATTGTCGGGGTAGAGACAGGAGGCTGTCCGCATACCGCTATTCGTGAGGATGCTTCAATTAATCTGGCAGCGATTGATGATTTATGTGAGAAGTTTGATGGACTGGAACTGATCATTATTGAAAGTGGTGGAGATAATCTGGCCGCAACGTTTAGTCCTGAACTTTCTGATCTGACACTATATGTCATCGATGTTGCAGGAGGAGAAAAAATTCCACGTAAAGGCGGGCCGGGAATTACTAAATCTGATCTTCTGATTATCAATAAAACTGATCTGGCGCCAATGGTTGGAGCAAATCTGGACGTTATGGACCAAGACGCCAAACGTATGCGTGGTGAAAAACCATTTTTATTTTCCAACATGAAAACCCAAGATGGTTTAAATGAAATTATAGAATTTATTGAAAAACAAGGACTATTTAAAGCCTGAGGACACTTATATGAAAAATATCATTCAAAGAGCCAGTTTAATAATGCTTGGCCTGATACCGGCAGTCAGTCAGGCACATCCGGGGCATGACCATCACTCAGGTTTTAGCGCGGGTTTCCTGCATCCTTTTACAGGCATGGACCATATGATTATGGCACTGGCGTTGGGCGTTTTACTTTGGTCCGCAGCCAGACAGTGGAAAATACTTGGCATGGCCAGTATGGCTACCGCACTGGTATTTGGTTTCGTGCTGGGTCAGCAACAGTTATTTTCGAGCAGTCTTGCCGAGTATGGCATTATTGCCTCACTGTTGATGGTTACTCTTGCACTATGGTCAAAATCCAGAATAATTTTACCTGTGGCTACAGCATTACTGGTGACTTTTCATGGTATTGCTCATGGTAATGAGCTCGGTCATTCAGGCCATATCGCCGGACTTGTTTCAGGTATGATAATAGCGATGTCTTTGATTTATACCGCAGGCTTGGGCCTTGGAGCATTGATTACACGCTATATTCCTTATGGCAAAAAAATTGTTGGGGCGTGTGCAGCAATTGTGGCCCTGATAGGCCTTGCTTAGTTTTTCTTATTTCCTGCTGTTTAAGAGCTAAATACTTGTTTGGCTCTTAACTCTTCTGAAATTCTATGGATACAGGCAGGGCAGAGTAAAACTTGAAGTG
>NZ_DJJJ01000017.1:0-11990 GCF_002434085.1 Acinetobacter sp. UBA6571
CCATAACGTACCAGGGAACCTGCCTTATAATTTTCAATTACTACATCGGCTGTTTTAGCCATCTCCCGGATCAGCGCCTGGCCGTCATGAGTGGCCATATCAATAGCGACTGAGTGTTTATTACGGTTTGTACACTGGAAATATCCCGATTCACGAGTTTGTTCTCCGTTTTGATCAAGCATCCAGGGTGGCCCCCACATACGAGTATCATCACCTGTACCTGGTCGTTCAACCTTAATTACTTCTGCTCCCAGATCTGCCAAAATCTGTCCACACCATGGTCCGGCCAGTACACGGCTCAGGTCCAGAACCCTTATTCCCTGCAATGCACCCATGTTTGTCTCCTTATATCAAAGAATTTATGCTTGCCTTTTACTGTTGTTGTGGATCATATTGCCGGTCACGAATAAACAGTCCTGGTAATACGCCTGCAATAAAATAAGCTGCTCCCATGACAATAAATGCCATCGTAAAAGTACCGCCCGAGGCTAAGAAACCGATCGTTGCAGGTGCAATTGCTGCCCCAACACGTCCAATGTTATAGGCACCACCAATGGCTGTACCACGTACATCCGTTGAGAACGACTCCGCCATATAGGTTGCATTGACTCCATACGGAATGCCATAAAGAAAGCCAAAGGTAATAAGCAGGTATAAAATATTATCTGGGGTATTAAAGAAAATAATGACCGGCAGGAAGATTGCACTGGCAATAGTACCGAATACGAAAACTGCCCGACGGTTAAACTTGTCAGCCAAGAAGCCCGCCAGAATTTTCCCAAGAATCATTGCAGTGTAAGAACCCACCATATAGCTGGTCAGGTTTTTAAAATTCATATGAACTTCAGTTTCCAGATAGCTAGGCATCCAGTTATTAATACCGTAATAGCCAAATTGCAGAAAAAATGCTGTCGTCATCCACAGTAAAAACATTTTTCGATGTTTAAAATTTCTAAAAATCTGTTTATAGATACTGCCGCCNNTTTGGTGCTGCTTCTTGATCCTGAACTTGAGCAGTTCCCTGTAGCACCGCAATTTTATTGAGTTGCCATGATTTAGGTTCAGGCACGAAACGCTGCAAGAAAATATTGATAAATGCCGGAATAACGGTAATAAAAAATAAAACCCGCCAGCCATGTTCAGGAATAATAGAGCCGGCCAATAAAGTGGCTACGATATAGCCCACGGTTTGCCCGGTCTGTAATGTTCCGAGTACGGTGGTACGGTAAGTTGTTGGCACATACTCAGCCATCAGGGTATTGCAGGCCATATATAATGCGCCTATCCCGAGAGCACCGATAAAACGCAATGCCATAAACTGTTCAAAGGTCTGAGTAAATCCGAGCAAACAGGTAGCAACTGAAAAGAAGGTCACTGAATGAGCAATGGTACGTACCCGACCAAATTTATCACAGGCCCATCCACCTAACACACCACCAACCCCCATACCGGCGAGTGATGCACTACCTAAGGCCCCTGCCTGAAAAGCACTCAGACCAAAATCAGCTCTCAGACTGGTCAAACTGTAAGAGAGCAACATAATATCGATACCATCGACCACCATGGCAAAATAAGTAAATAACAGTGCAAATTTCCAGGTATGCGGTCCTATTTTTTCATAAGTCCCCAGATTAGACGGTAGATTTCCTTTTATAGGCTTGATCGCCACTTGTACTTCATTATTCATTTAATATTCCTCATTTTCTCAAATGAGTCATCGATGTCTTATCTTGTGTTCCATTAAAGACTTTTATTATTTTTCTTTAAGTACTATCCGTGTATGGAATCCTTGCCAAGAGAAGCTCATGATGAATCCTTAAGTCCGTGTCAGGTTCATTTTCAGGCAAAGCTTCGCCATGAAGATGCACTCAGGCATCTTCAGCAAATTTCTTGGAATGGTTTAGTTTGAAAAAGCAGCTATACCAGTTTGGGCACGACCCAAAATCAAGGCATGTACATCATGAGTACCTTCATAGGTGTTTACAACTTCCAGGTTAACCAGATGACGCGCTACCCCAAACTCATCACTGATACCGTTACCACCCAGCATGTCACGTGCCAAACGGGCAATATCAAGCGCCTTACCGCAGTTATTACGCTTAATCAATGAAGTGCCTTCAACTGAAGCAATACCCTCATCTTTCATACGACCAAAACGTAAAGCTACCTGTAAACCAAGGGCAATCTCAGTTTGCATATCTGCCAGTTTTTTCTGGATCAGCTGGTTAGCCGCAAGCGGGCGGCCAAATTGTTTACGGTCCATCGTATACTGATGCGCCGTATGCCAGCAAAATTCAGCAGCTCCCATGGCGCCCCAGGCAATGCCGTAACGGGCACTATTCAGGCAGGTGAATGGTCCACGTAATCCCTGGACTTCTGGAAATGCATTTCCTTCTGGTACGAACACATTATCCATAACAATTTCACCAGTAATCGATGCACGCAAACCTACCTTGCCATGTATCGCCGGTGCAGATAACCCTTCCCAACCTTTTTCCAGAATAAAACCGCGAATTGGGCCAACATTTCCTTCATTAGAAACTTCTTTTGCCCACACAACAAATACATCAGCAATCGGGCTATTGGTAATCCACATTTTTGCGCCTGAGAGTCGATATCCACCTTCTACCTTTTTAGCGCGAGTTGACATGCTGCCCGGGTCAGAACCATGGTCCGGTTCAGTCAGACCAAAACAGCCAATGAATTCACCTGTAGCCAGTTTTGGTAAGTACTTCTGTTTTTGTTCTTCACTGCCAAATTCATTAATTGGCACCATAACCAATGAACTTTGTACACTGGCCATAGAACGGTAGCCTGAATCCACTCGCTCAATCTCACGTGCAATCAGACCGTAACTGACATAATTTAAACCGGCACCACCGTACTGTTCAGGAATAGTTGGCCCGAGTAGTCCTAGCTCACCCATTTCACGAAAAATAGCAGGATCGGTTTTTTCATGACGAAACTGTTCCAGAACACGTGGCATAAGCTTATCTTGGCAATATGCAGCAGCTGTATCGCGAACCATACGTTCTTCTTCATTCAGTTGCTGTTCCAATAAAAACGGATCTTGCCAGTTAAAATGAACTTTAGCTTTTTTTTCAGTGTTGATCATCTGATTCATTGCGTCCTTTGCCTTGCTGAATGTCTTGTATTGATTTCATGCTATTCCTGTTCAGAACAGGCTTCAAACGATAATTTTTCATTCAGATATTCCTTTTATGCATATCTTGTATCATATTATAAGTTTTTTTACATATAAGAAGAGTAATTCCCCTGATAGCTCAAGTCTTGGCAAAAATTACAGACTGGCTAGAAACTTTTATTCTATCTCGCTCTTCGGGAGAATTTTATGCGCAGAATGATTCCTTCATTACAGACACTCATCTGCTTTGAAGCAGCAGCCAAGCATCGTAGTTATACTCATGCTGCACAAGAACTTTCTGTCACGCAGAGTGCAGTTTCACGTCAGATCCAGCAACTTGAAGAATATCTGGATCTTCCATTATTTAACCGGACAAGACATGGGGTTGAGTTAACGCATGCAGGTGAACAGTACTATAAAGATATTCGCACTCATCTACTCAGTCTGGAACAAAGTACTCTGGACCTGATGTCGCATAAAGGCTTAGGCGGAACACTCAAACTAGGGGTTGTACCAACGTTTGCTACACGCTGGCTGGTACCTCGCCTACATCGCTTTAATACTCTTTATCCTGAAATTAATGTACATCTGGAAACCAGCACCAAACCATTTTTATTTAGTGACCATATTTTTGATGCTGCTATTTATGCAGGAACCGAAACACAGGTACAAAACTGGCCAGGTACACAAGCGCATTACCTGATGCATGAAGATGTAGTTGCAGTATGTTCACCAGACCTGATTTACCGGAATTTCCCAGAACTCAAACCTGTATCCGGCCCATTTCAAGGCACACTTTCCGTCAAGCAAATCGCCAGCCTGCCCCTGTTGCAACAGACAACCCGGCCATACATCTGGAAAGAATGGTTTGAAGTTGCCGGAGCAGATTATCCTTATGCTATGGAAGGTCAGCGGCATGAACTGTTTTCAATGCTGGCTGTAGCGGCGTCTCATCATATGGGCGTTGCGTTAATTCCACAGATGCTACTAGAAAAAGAATTCGGTTCGGGTGAGCTGGTTATTGCTTCTGATATTAAACTCAAAGGTGCCCGATCCTATTATTTTGTATATTCCCAGCAGCAGCCTAACCCATTAATTCATAAATTTATTCAATGGCTTAAACAGGAAACCCTATCAGGTTAAACCTTTAGCTTTATTTAAACCACTTGAGATAAACCAATATAACGATAAAGCCCTTCTACACCAAGATCAGCTTTATAAACGATTAAATCAGGCCAGTCCGTAGCAGTAATTTCCTGAAAGATATTCATTTCTGGGTCCTCATGAATTATATCTACTGTTCGAGACATTTTGGCTTCAAAATAATCAGCAATAAACTCAAAGCCCAAATCCATCGCTATAAATAAAGTGTGTTGACAAGGCTGTATATATTGTTCCTGCTGCCAGTCAATAATATGCTGCTGGCAATAAGGGCAGCTAACATTCTGCATCGGGTCATCAAGTTGAATTAATTGATAGGTCATTGCGTTCATCAGGTGTGTGTTTTAACTATTGTAAAAGATTTTAAAGAACAATATATAGAGGGCATCAAGAGGATAGCGATACAAATAGTAGAATTTTATTATGTGTTTAAAATAAAGAAATTTAATTTGATAACAGATAGCTTAATAAGCTCCTTTAAATTAACTATTTAGATATAACTTAAAATGGCAGTGAACCTGCAATTTAAAATAGAACTCTTGAAGTAAATCCGCTATAAAATACAGCTGGCTACAACGATATCTTTTCATAATCTTTAACGGAAATCTGCATGCTGACTGATCTGGATGATTTTTACTGCTTTGCCTTAGTTGTTGAGCATGGAGGTTTTAGTGCAGCTGAGCGTGCAACTGATATTCCCAAATCCAAACTCAGCCGGCGAGTATATAATCTGGAAGAACGTCTTGGCGTGCGCCTTATTCAACGAAGCTCGCGACATTTTGCTGTCACTGATATTGGTATGGATATCTATCAGCATGCACAGGACATGATGAATGCAGCACAGGCTGCCCATGATCTGATAGATCATTTAAGCAGTAAACCGCGTGGAGTAATTAAAGTCAGTTTACCGGTCAGTATAGCCCAAAATGAAATTGCGAAGATTCTACCCGACTTTCTAAAACAGTATCCAGAGATCAAGGTTCAGCTTAGTGTCACCAATCGCCGCATTGATGTGATTAATGAAGGGATTGATGTTGCTCTAAGGGTACGTTTTAATCTGGACAATGACCCTAATCTAATTATTCGCCAGTTTCAACGAATTGAACAGCATTTGGTTGCCAGTCAGGCTTACCTCAACGAATATGGCAATTTAACTCATCCTGACCAGTTAGCAGAACATAGAATACTGAGCATGATTGATGATCACCTGGACCAGCAGCTCACCCTGCATGACCGGGAAAATAAATCGCGAAAATTTAAAATTAATCCTGTCGTCATGGGTTCAGACCTGATGATGCTGGCACAACTGGCACGTCAGGGCTGCGGTATCGCTTTACTCCCCGACAGTGTAACTGCTGATCTGGTTAGACACGGAGAACTTGTTCGCGTTCTTCCTGACTGGAACACACCCCATGGAGTTTTCCATGCTGTTTACCCATCACGTCGTGGTCAGCTTCCTTCAGTCAGGGTTTTTATTGAGTATTTGGTTGAGCATTTATACAAAGCCCATTAACTAACTATTCGTGAGCTCAATAAACTCAAAAGACAAAATTTCTGTTATGCGTCGTCCAGCTGAATATTGAAATAAATTTTATGGATAAAAAAAAGCTTACCCTGTAGAAAGGTAAGCTTATAAAAACGAACAACTAAAAAGAAACTACAGCGATAGAATCTAAAAACAATAATATACAAATAACCAATTAAAAACAAATACATAAAACATCTTAAAAGTTACTTATTTTCTATCAATTGTTATATTTATGTTGTTGTATATATAATATATTTTTAAAAAATTACAAATAGATACAATACTAATTCAAATAAATAGATAAAAATTTATGGAAATTTTTATCTAAATTTCCATAAAATTAAACTGTTTGATTACTTTTTAAACAAAATTAAATTTTGGGATATGAACCTGTCCCTTCTGGCCATGGTGTTAAGAGTTCAAATCCATTATCAGTTACCGCCACCATATGTTCCCACTGCGCAGAAAGCGACCTATCACTTGTAATCACAGTCCAGCCATCATTCAATTCTTTGACACGTGCCTTACCTGCATTCACCATAGGCTCAATGGTAAACACCATACCTTTACGCAGTATCAACCCTTGTCCAGGTTGACCATAGTGCAGTACATTAGGTTGCTCATGATAAGTTTTTCCAATTCCATGACCGCAATACTCACGTACGATGGTATAGCCCTCGCGCTGGGCAACTTTTTGAATCGCATAGCCAATATCACCCAATGTGGCACCGGGTCTGACTGTATGAATTCCTGCTACCATTGCTTCATAGGTTGTTTCTACCAAATGTTTAGCTTGAGGGCTGACTTGCCCTACATAATACATTCGGCTGGTATCTCCATAGTAGCCATCTTTAATTACTGCTACATCAATATTGATAATATCGCCATCTTTTAAAATAGTCCGCGCTGAAGGAATACCATGACAGACCACTTCATTTGGTGAAATACAGGTGGTCTTAGTAAAACCATGATAGCCCACATTTGCAGGAATGACTTTTAGAGTATTTACGATATAGTCATAGCAAATATCATCAAGATATTCGGTAGAAACGCCTGGCTTGACATACTGCTCTATCATTTCCAAAACTTGTGCAGCCAAACGCCCGGATATACGTAATTTTTCAATATCCTGTTCTGTCTTGATAGTTACAGCTGAAGCTCTCATTGACCTATCCTCTCTGGTTAGTGACTCAAGTATAACGTTTTTTATATAAAATTTCCTGATTAAGACTGGCACTTCAAGTCATCAGAAACGATAACAATTGATTATTCTGTTTATAAAATTTTTAGACCGGCTGTTTTTTAGCCATAAAAATTACTCTTTTAATTATTTTTTTCTGATATAAAAAATTTGTACCCTTAGAAATTTTTATCTGGTTATTTTATATAAGACAATTGTTTTCAAATAATTAATTATAACATTGGAAATAAACTATATTTTTGAAAAATTTTTATCATCAGCTTTCTTCATAATTTATATTAGAGAAATTACACAAAATTTATTTTTTAAATTAGAATCGCTGCTTCTTTTACAGTCCCTCTCCCTTTATATGATATGAATAATCTTCGTACTCGGGATATTATTGCTCTAGGTTTTATGACCTTCGCGCTTTTTATTGGCGCCGGTAATATCATTTTTCCACCCATTGTTGCACAGCAGGCAGGTGAACATGTCTGGTGGGCAGCCCTGGGGTTTCTCATTACAGCGGTCGGTTTGCCTGTAATTACCATTATTGCACTATCGCGTGTGCAAGGGTCAATTGAAATATTGAGTTCACCGCTTGGCCGTATAGCCAGTTTAGTTTTAACTGTGGTGTGCTATTTGTCAGTAGGGCCTCTGTTTGCAACACCGCGTACAGCCACAGTGTCTTATGAAATTGGCTTTTCATCTTATTTCGGCACTTCAAGTAGCAGTTTACTGATCTACAGTCTAATTTATTTTGCGATAGTAGGACTGGTCTCGCTATATCCAAATAAATTACTCGATACGATAGGTCATGTTCTTGCTCCTATGAAAATTGCTGCGTTAGCAGTTCTTGGAATTGCTGCGTTCTGTATACCGGCAGGTTTTATTCCCGCTCCTATTAACCATTATATCAATAGCCCAGTGTCTGAAGGCTTTGTTAATGGCTATCTGACCATGGATACGCTGGGTGCTTTAGTTTTTGGTATTGTGATTATTCAGGCGATCCACTCACGTGGTGTAACCGATAGTAAACTCGTGACCAAATATGCAGTGATTGCAAGTCTGATCTCTGGTGTAGGTCTGACCCTAGTTTATCTCAGCCTGTTCAAATTGGGGCTAGGAAGTCATGAAGCAGCACCTAACGCAGCCAATGGGGCACAGATTCTACACGCTTATGTACAGCATGCTTTTGGTGATTTAGGTTCACTCTTTCTAAGTCTGCTCATTTTTCTAGCTTGTATAGTTACGGCGATTGGTTTGACCTGTGCCTGTGCAGAATACTTTACTCAACTTACCAAGATTCCTTATAAGATTCTGGTGCTTATTTTAGTTCTATTTTCGGTTTTAATTTCAAACCTTGGACTAACTAAGCTGATTGCTGTTTCTGTTCCTGTTTTGAGTGCTATTTATCCACCTGCAATTGTAGTGATCATGCTGAGCTTTTTCTGGAAATTCTGGAAAAAACCGGGCTATGTAATTACGCCTGTAGCAGCAATGGCTTTCATTTTTGGAATAATCGATGGAATCAAGGTAGCTGGATTCTCTGATCTGTTACCAGATGCGGTTCAACATTTACCACTCAATGAACAAAATCTTGCATGGCTTATCCCGTCATTAATTGTTCTAGTCATTTCTATTATTGTCGACCGGGTTAAACATTCAAACAGTTAACTTATGAGTCGTTAAAATCAATTCTTACCCAGAGCTGATTTTACTGGTGATCAGAAATGCCGAGTTTACCCAACTGGCATTTTTTGTTTACGCCTCTTATTAGAATTGAATGCTTATAGTTTTATTTTTATATACAGAAACTTGGCTTATGCTATTTTAACCTTTAAGAATTATCATAAAGTCTGTTATTTTTTTATTTCTACCTTTCTTTATCTATTTAATTTTAATAGAAATTTTCTCTATCTCTGATCTATCACCTGTCTCATAAACTCTGAGTATTCTGCAATTTTAAAAATATAAAAAAGCCTGACAGTGCTGGCTTTTGCATAGCAAAAAAATTTTAGTTACGGGCATCTGCTTCCACACGTGAAGCTGTCTTTTCTACAGAGTCAGCAGCATCTGCTGTGGCTTTACGGGCATCTGCTTCCACCTCTGAAGCTTTCTGTTCCGCTCGGTCTGCAGCTTCTGCGGTTGCTTCACGAGCATCTGCGGTTGCCTCACGAGCTTCAACTTCAGCTTTTTCTGCCGCCGCATCCATCTTGACTGCTGCATCGTCAGCAGCTTCTTTTGCTTCAGCGCCTGCTGCTAAAGTTGCATCTTTAATATCTGAACCCGCCTGCTCGGCCGCTTTACCTAAATGTTCTCCAGCAGTCGCACCTGTTTCACGGTTATCACATCCTGTGATTCCAAATACGGCAATTAAGCCCATAGCTACCATTAACTTATTCATATTATTTATCCTTTTCTCTTGTCTTCAGATACTTTTGATCTAAGCATATTTTTTTCAGGAAAAAAATTATTAATTGTTAAAAACTTGTAATAAAATCAGCTATTAAGAACGCTATATAATAGTCTCTAAATAACGCAGCCAATTGTAGTAGCTACAATAGAAATTAAAATTTTATCTCATGACTTGAAATATTTTATTACTTAAAGTATATAAAATATACAATCTTAAGAATTTTTTAAACATTTTAAATTAAAAAGTCAGATTTATATTCAGATTTTACTTAAGATCAGTTGAGCTAAATTAATTTTCAAAATGCCAATTTAAAATTATTTTTCTTATAGTACATTAGAAATTCAATTTATTATAACTTTTTGTTTTATCAAAATTTTAATTAAAAAAATGAGATTTATCATATAAAATTAGTTAATAATGTGATCAAAAAAATTTACACAAAAACTATTCTTATATTTATTTATTAAATACATTAATTACCTTATACGTTATAAAGAAAAATAATGATAAAAAAATAATGCTATCACCTATTGAAATACTCGGAAATAAGCAGTAAAACATTAAAAACTAGATTTCTGATTAAAACAATTAGGTTTTGTCGCGCACGACAGGAGGACCGAAGATGCACTCTTTACCCCTAAACAAGCGTTCTTTCGCCAAAGTTTTTAAGAACGATAAAAATTTTGTCAATTATGTTGTTACTACAGTAGCCCTCATGTTAACTCTGCTTTTTCATGGGGTGATTAATGGCAATTTGAAGCTAGAACACTTTCTCTATGCTTTAATAGTTTCTGCCCTGTTCTCGATCTGGGCGCTTATTGACCACAAGTGTCGTAAATATTTTAAGTATAAAAACAACTAAGAGATGGATGAGCAATCATCCATCTTTATATAATAAAAAATTATTTTTTAGCCTCTAGGCTTGTTTAGATAAATCCAAAATAATACGCAGTCCCTATTATTAGAAAACCACTTGCTACTAATTCTCCAATTACCAGTAAAAACATAAATATTGTCATCAAAATTTTGGGTAAATACCATTTACCAAGTTGATGCGGCACCTGAAACTGATTAACAGTATCTTTTAAAACTCCATGTAAAATATAACTTAATATAGAAAGGCTGAAAAATAATATATTGATCCCAATACAGGTGAGAACTGCATAGTCAGACCAGATGGTAAAATGCCCCAGTGTAGCCAGAATGAGTGTTGCTGGAGCATAGAGCAAACTACTTCGGTGAGCTATATCCACATATGGATGAGCACGTGAATGCGCAGATTTTCTGATCTGATAATATTTCCAGAGTCCTGTTAGCATACCAATCCATAAATAGATACCGCTAAACAGAATGGCAAGTTTAGTTGCGAAAGTAAGTTGATCCATGTTCATTGAATGTTCTAATAATTTGTTTTTCTAGAGCTTCTCTTTATAGACATAAAATTCAATGAAGTCACTCATTTTGTTAAGAATCACATCACTGGTAATTCTCAAACCCAATACAAAATTTTATTTTAAAGTAAAACTGATCAATGAGGCAGAAAATACAAAATAGCTGAGCTACTTTATTTGCTATTTAAATCTTAATAAAAAATCTCAAAGAATACATATGAGTCAAAATCATTCCTTACAGCTTTTAAAGCAGTTTTGCCATTTTTCTTATAAATCTCATCAAAATACTGCTCAAATGCCACACTTTGTCGTTCTAACGATAGTCAATCTAAAAATATCAAACTCAGTGAAGGGCTCATAAAAGTTTTTATACTAAAATAAACTTAGCCACTCTCTTGTATAAAACAATTGTTTTACAATAAACTTACTTTGTAAAAATAATTAAAATTAGGGTTATTCTCGTATGAATAAAAAATATGCTCGGTTTTTGCCTTCAAACACTGGGGATTTTAATCTTGAAGACTTCCCATTCTATTGGATTACTCAAGTACATGCACAATATGTGCAGAATATGGACAATGTCTTAAAGCGTTATGGATTAGATAACTCACGGCGACGTATTCTACTGGCACTTGAGTCTAAACCACATGCCAGTGTTTCTGATCTTTCAGAGATGATCATTTCAAAAATGTCGACTACAACCAAAATTGTTTACCGCCTGAAAGCTGAAGGCTATGTCAATACCTATTCATGTGAAGAGGATGGCCGTATTACACGGGTAAATCTCACTGAGTATGGCAAAGAAATGACCACTAAAATTAATGATCTTACTGGAGTAGTACTCGAACAGTCTTTTGAAGGGCTTACTCCATTACAGATTGAAAAACTAATTGAAAGCCTTAAACACTTATTTAAAAATCTTTCAAATTAACTTTCATCAGTCAAAAAAGTTTAACTGGGGCGTTTCCACTTTAGGCTTGGGTACATGAGAACACTCAAACTCTTCAACAGGAAAACCTTCAATAAATGAGTTGAAGTTAGCAGGCCCTACACTCAGCCATTCATCCAGACGTTCATGTGGAATTATAATCACTGAACGTTTGATATTTCCTGGCTCATGAAACTCCTTCATCATCGGATGGTCTATTGCATCCATACACAACATT
>NZ_DJJJ01000036.1:0-23510 GCF_002434085.1 Acinetobacter sp. UBA6571
ATAAATGAGTTCACCTTGAAAGTGCCGACCATGTAAGGGATTCATCCACTATATCTCGATATAACTAAAATATCTCGCTTATCCTGTCGGCCAAGTTGCAACAGTTCCAAATGCCTTGACTCAAATTATGGATAGACTCGCTTTGAGGGAACTGCTGTAGCAAAATTTGTACCTGTAAATTCAAAGCCGTCAGTGGCGTGCGTAATTCATGGGCAGAATCTGCTACAAATTGACGTTGTTCCTGTTGGGCCAGAGAAATGCGACCAAACAAATAATTCATTTCCTGAATGGTCGGTTCCAGCTCTAAGGGATAATCTTTTATTGCAATTGGCTTTAAGTCTTGTGCCTTGCGGCTGGCCAATTCAGTTTTAAAATCATTGAGCGGCTGAAAATTTTTCCGGATCATCCAGCCTAAGCCAAATACTGCAAAAGGTAAAAAAAGCACATAAGGAAGAAACATATTGGCTGCCAGCTCCAGCGCCAGTTCCTGCCGGACATTTTGCTGCTGGCTCACCTGAATCTGTAATTGCTTACCAGGAATAATATAAGTTAACCAGGTTCCATACGGCGTTTGATGCTTGTAGAAACCTGCTTTCCTGACCGGCGCCACCAGAACATCCTGCAGATGCAAGGAAGTGGCTGTATCTGTATAGGACCAGATATCTACAAATAAATCTTCTTCACTGTATTGTTTTGCCAGATCGATTTGACTTTGCAGGGGCTGCGGATGATTTTCTGAAATGCGCTCTGCCAGGCTTTGCATCTGTTTATCCAGTACTTCATTAATTTCTTCGAGCGCAATCCGGTATGCAGCAAAGATCAGCACACAGCCCAGCACCACGCTAAACAGTGAAATATAAATAACTAGACGTTTTTGCAAGGAATAACGTTTCTGCATGGCGCTCATCCTAAGCGATACCCTAGCCCACGTATGGTACGTATGAAGTCTTTTCCTAGTTTTGCCCGCAGATGATGGATATAAACTTCTACCGTATTACTGCTTACATCACTATCAAAATCATAAAGCTTGTCTTCTAAATCGTTTTTAGAAAAAATTTTGCTAGGATGCATGAGGAGTGCAGTGAGAATAGACCATTCCCGATTAGATAACTCGATCGGTTCATCATTAAAGCATGCAATGTGCTGTTCCAGGTCCAGTTCCAGCCCACTGTGTGATAATTTCTTATTTATATCTGTCACAGTATTTTTTAAACCACTACGGCGTATTAAGGCATGAATACGGGCCAGTAGCTCGTCAAATTCATAGGGTTTAATCAAGTAATCATCTGCTCCCTGATTCAGCCCATCTACCCGATTTTGTAACTGATCCCGGGCAGAGATAATCAGCACCGGTAAATTCGGAAACTTCTGCCGGATATTTTTTAGCACCAGCATGCCATCCATCATCGGCAAGCCTAAATCGAGCAGGACAATATCGTAGACCTGCTGCTGTAACTGTTTTAAACCCTCAATCCCATTATTGACCCAATGCACATCAAACTGATGCAGCTTGAGCAATGTTTCAGTCGACTCGGCAATCATAAAGTCATCTTCAATAATCAGTATTTTATGCATTTCAAGCTCTATTCTTTAATGATGGTGAGCATTGTGCAAGCATATCATTTTTAGCTTCAGTCACTTGCGTTTTTATATCCAGTAAACTTAATAAGCTGGGGAAAAGATGATCCTGACTACGGGCCTGTTCGGTCTGTCCTTTGAGACAGCTGACCTGCTGGGTATTCTGCTGCTTCCAGGCATCGGAGAACCACATCAGCATCGGGACATGGGTTTGCTGGGTCGGTGCCATGCTATAAGGAGCACCATGCAGGTATAAACCATGCTCTCCGGTGGATTCTCCATGATCAGACAGGTACCAGAAACCGGTCTGATATTGAGTCTGCTGCTTTAAAGTTTCAATGATCTGGGCAAGAACATGGTCTGTATATACAATCGAATTATCATAGCTATTCTTTAATTCTTCTGTACTACAGCCCTGAATAGCATTGGTATTACAGGTCGGTTGAAATGGCTGATATGGCGCTTTGGAACGCTTGTAATATGCGGGGCCATGACTACCCATCTGATGCAGTACAATTAATTGTGGTTTCGGGTTGTTTTTATCCAGATGTGCCAGATAATCTTTCAGGCTATCCACCAGGATTTCATCAAAACATTCACCACCGGCATCACACCACTTCTGTTTCAGTTGTGCCGGAATCTGGTATTTTTGTACCCGGTCACAGGCACCTTTACAGCCCGAATTATTATCAATCCAGGTCACCTGATACCCGGCGCGCTGAGCAATATCCAGTAAACCTTCTCGGTGGCTGGCTAACTGTTCATCATAGGTTTCACGTGACATGCCCGAAAACATACAAGGGACTGAAACAGCTGTGGCAGTTCCACAAGAGCTGACCTGATTGAAATTAATTACTGGTAACTTGCTCAGTTCAGGATTGGTATTGCGCGCATAGCCATTTAAAGCGAAACTCTCGGCACGTGCAGTTTCTCCCACTACCAGCACCATCAATTTGGGTTGTTTCTGTATTTGAGCCTGCTGCAGCAGATGGGCATCTTCACCATAAGGAATCAAAGGCAAATTCGCTTTAGGTGCTTTCTTTTTATAGTAGGATACGGTGGATGCAATGCTATTTTGTGGGGAAATCATGCCCTTCAGATCGCGGTGCTCGCGGAAGATGGCTGCATAATCGACATAAAAACAGAATAACAGTCCTAGAATCAATACGGCCGAAAGCAGACTGCTAAGGCTTTTATGCAACAATTGACGCCCGAAAGATGCAGGCTGAATGTTCAGCATCCAGATGATACACAAAGGAAAAATCACAAAGACCAGCGTCCAGATCACCAGCCGTATTGACCAGAGATCACGGACTTCCCGAGCATCGGTCTGCAGCATATTCTGGATCTGGTCCGGCGTAATAACAACCCCCAGACTATTGACAAAATAAGCACTAAAACCGCCCAGAATGATCAGCACACTGGCCAGTATCTTGGCATTCCATTTCCAGTTCAGCCACTGCAAGACCAGATTGTACAAGCCGATAACTACCAGGACTGTAGCCGCCAATAATGCGCCTGCCTTGAGGTTGGTATAAGGCGTCAATTGATGGATTTTCTGGTAGAAAGCAAAGTTTAAGACCAGTCCCAGCCAAATGGCGAGTAAAAGGTTGAAGCGTGCAAGGCTGATGGGTTTGATCTGGCGTAGACCGGGAAAAGAAGGCAGCTTAAGCATTTTTTTAGTTCAAAGACTTTAATATGCTTTAGCCTAAAATTTGAATCTTAAAAATGACTTAAAATAATCTGAGAACTACAAAAACTTATACATATTTTGATTTCAAATCAAATCTGATAAAACTAAAAATGCAGCCCAAGCACGTTGGGGAAAATCCGCAAGTAATGCTCAAGCAAATCATGAGCACAGCCCGAGTATTACTCAAGTCATGCTTGAACCATGCCCTGAATAGCCACCACTTTCCTAGACAAATACAGCCCAAAGAATGATTTCACCCTGAAAATGCCGACCATGGAAGGGATTCATATGCTGCACCTTTAGCTAAAAGAGGATTCAGCTTACCATTAGTGGTTATTTGCAACAGTGCCCTTTTTCTTATGCACGTGGCATGTTCCCTCAGGTTTGATTTAAACCTTCTGCAGTAGAAGTTGAACCTCAACAGCTTGGGCTGCAAATAATTTTTAGCTCAAGTTTGATTGCTCTAAGTAATCTATAATCACCTTCTGGTGAGATAGATATTCAGAACACAATCCGACGAATGGAGTTGTTTTTTTCCACTGCTGTTTTACCATCTTGATTATGTTACACAATCAAGATGAACAAATAAAATGGATGAATTTCAGCATGGTGGTGCCCGTGAAGGTGCTGGTCGCAAACCAGTTCATGAAGGCCCAACCAAAGTGATCGGCACTGTTGCAAATAACAACGAATGGTAAGCTGAAGACTGTTTTAGCTAAAGGTGCAGCATATGAATCCTTTCCATGGTCGACATTTTCAGGGCGAAATCATTCTTTGGGCTGTGCGCTGGTATTGTAAATATGGCATCAGCTATCGTGAACTTCAGGAAATGCTTGCCGAACGTGGTGTGAATGTTGATCACACGACTATTTACCGCTGGGTTCAGCGCTACGCCCCTGAAATAGAAAAACGCTTACGCTGGTATTGGCGTAATCCTACAGATCTGAGCTCATGGCATATTGATGAAACTTATGTAAAAGTAAATGGACAATGGTCTTATCTGTATCGTGCAGTCGATCAACGTGGCTATACGATTGATTTTTATCTTTCTTCTAGACGTAATACCAAATCAGCATATTGTTTTCTTGGAAAAATTTTAAATAATGTGAAGAAGTGGCAAATTCCACAAGTGATCAATACGGATAAAGCACCCACATATGGAGGTGCTTTATTACGGTTAAAACAGGAAGGAAAATGTCCACCAGACCTTGAGCACAGGCAGGTTAAGTACAAAAATAACGTGATCGAATGTGATCATGGTAAGTTAAAGCGGATCATCAGGGCCACGTTAGGATTCAAATCTATGAAAACGGCTTATGCCACAATTAAAGGTATTGAAGTCATGCGTGCACTGCGTAAAGGACAAGCTTCATCATTTTATTATGGTCAGCCTCTGGGTGAAGTGTGTCTAATCAACAGGGTTTTCGGTCTCTAAGCACTTTTTAAAGGGAACTTCATCGACTCAAATTTCTATTTGCAACAGTGCCTCTAAAAGGGGCTTAACCGCCATTATGTTAAATAGGGCTTATAAAATTATTCTTCAATAGAATTTCCATCAAGGTCATATAGCTTTACTTCTCTTGCACCAGCATTAAAAAATAACTCCTTAAAAGCTCGTATTTCAATCTTAGTTAAACTACCTTGTATCGGCTCCATTATTTGGACAATCGTAATAGGAGCTGTAAACTTGAAAAAAGATAAACCGTTAGAATGGTGTCTCATTAAAGCTTTTAATGTTGTTGTAGCGCTTTCAAAATCTGCCAAAATCATTCTTGGGTGATCATAAGGTGATTTAGGAATTTCAGTTGCTTTGGCTATGCCATTCTCTGCCATCAAACTTATACGGTTTTTGTAAAAATGTACCCATATCGCTTTAGGATATTTTTTTAAATCGTCTCTTATCATTTTAGTTCTTAACTTGGATGCTCATTTAATTATAAATATATATTTTTTTTAATTTCAATTGGATAATTCTTAATTTCTTCTAAAATTGACATAATACACCTTACACGAAACTAAAAATGGGAGCTTTAAGCTCCCATTTTTGCTGAGTTTTTCAATTTTTAGGTAGTAGCCTAGGCTTCAATAAATTACGCACCTAAACGCATTAACTTTTCTTGAATCGCCTCACTGACAAAGGCATTTAGAGAATTACTTGATGCTAAAACCGCCTTACGGTGCAATTCAGGGCTAATACGGACATTAAAAGTGCCTTTGAATGGTTGATCAGGAGATTTTCCTAGTTCAGCACATGATTCTAAATAGCCGTCTACAGATTCCTGAAAAGCTTTCTCAAGGGCTTTTAAAGTTTCCGCTTCATAGGTAATAAGATCACGAATAAAAGCAAGTTTTCCAAATAACTCACCTGTTTCAAGATCAGGCTCAATTGTTCCGAGATAACCTTTGTACTTTAAATAGCTCATAAAAATCCCTCCTGCTTGAGTGCCTGTTTTACAGCTTTCAATGCCCCACCTTTGATTTCATTTTCAGGGTGTGGTCTATGCAGTAAAATCATATGTTCAGTTTTTTCATTAAAAAACCGAACACGAGAGCCTGCCATTTCAAATTTTTCATAGCCGAGCTGGCTCAGTAAAACGACTAAATCTTTATATGGAAACGTATTTTTTGAATTTCCAAATTTTTCCAATAACTTTTCCGTTTTACCCATATTTTAGCCCTACTCAGTTACGACTAAGTATAGTCCCTTGAAATTAAAAAATGCAACTAAATTTAGTTGCATTTCATATAACCGCCATTATGTTAAATAGATAGCATTTGGGGGATATTATTTATTCTTTCAATAGGCAGAAACTTGCAGAATTTTTCTTAATTTGTAATCCTTGCGGCTAAGGGTGTCTAGCGTAGCTAAGACAGGTATTCGTTATAGTCGGGCCGCTATAATACGGATAACGAGTGCCTGTATGTTTAACCTAAATATCTTTAATAAGATCTCTAGCGAAGTATTGACCATCAAAAATGATCTTGAGCTGAATTCCGAGAATCAACTGATAACTAAATATAAGACTTCTACTTCTGAAGATTATAAAAAAGCAATTATTTTGATCTTTAAAGAACGTGGCTATACCAGGTTAGAAATAGGTCAGTTACTTGAAGGCCAACTCTAAAGACTTCCTAAAAATAACATAATACACCTTATACGTAATGCTTGATATTTCTCTTTAAATATCATTATATTAAAGCAAGCCGTTCTGGAATATAGGACACCAGAGCGGCTTTTTATTGATTATTCATGTTCCACGCTTAAAATTCGAACAGTGTTTCATGATTTTTATAAGTTAAACTAAATTTAGTTGCTAATCCCAATAAGCTATTCACTAACTTGTAAATATCGGTATACCGCCTGACGACTAATCCCAAAAGCTTTCCCTAATGCCATTTTCGATGGATACTTCCCCTCCTTCCATGCTTGTCGTAAAGCTTCAGCTTGGTCAGGCTTTAGTTTATGCACCCGACCTTTGTACTTCCCCTGAGCAGAGGCGAGTTTTATTCCTTCCTTTTGCCGCTCTAAAATGATCTCACGTTCGAACTGTGCAAAAGCACCCATCATTTGAAGCATCAAATTATCCATCGGGGTGGATTCGGCTGTAAAAGTAATATTTTCTTTTACAAACTGGATGGCGATTCCTCGTTTGACCAGTTTATCTACTTCAGTGACCAAATCTTTTAGGCTTCGCGCAAAACGATCCATTGAATGTACAATCACCCTGTCCCCTTCCCGGACATAGTTCAACATTTCCTGAAATTTCGGTCGGTCGGTATTTTTACCTGAAGCACGGTCAACAAAAATCCGATCGACCTCAATTCCTTCAAGTTGACGTCCAGTGTTTTGCTCGACAGAACTTACCCGGACATACCCTACTTTTTGGCCTTTCACTTTTTCACGCCCCAATTGGATAAAAATGAACAATTTCGTAAATTATAAATCTTTAATACCAAAGTTACATGTTACTTATGATTAAAAAACATTTAAATGGTACATGTTTTTAAGAACTTTTAAAATGTAATTTTAGGGTATACTCTAAATTTACATATTTAAATAACGAGTTTTTTCTCACTCATAAGAATTTGCAAGAATATATATACATTTATTGACATTAAGTAATTTAAATAAAATCAATATACGTATTTACATATATGTGGAAATACGTATATAAGTATATCTGAGTTTCTAATAGCAGTGTTAGTCAAAATGTTCTCGACCATAAAGATTTATCACAATCCTGAGTGTGGTACATCAAGGAATACCTTAGCTTTAATTCAAAATGCAGGAATTGAACCAATCGTTATTGAATATCTAATTACCCCACCTTCGAAAGCAGAATTAATTGAACTTATTCGTAGTGCTGGTTTAAGTGTTAGAGAAGCAATTCGTAAAAATGTACCTCCATATTCTGATTTAGAAATTGTTCGGGAAGATTGGTCTGATGAACAGCTTTTAAATTTTATGCTTCAACATCCTATTTTGATTAACCGCCCATTCGTTGTTACGGATTTAGGTACACGTTTGTGTCGTCCTTCTGAAGTTGTTTTGGATATTCTCCCGTTTCCTCAGAAAGGCGCATTTAGCAAAGAAGATGGTGAAAAAATTATTGATGAAAATGGCCAAAGAATTAAATAGTACTTTCTCATCTCTTGAATGGAAAGAATGTGAAGGAGATTTATATGGATCAAGTTAATTTTTTTAAATGCTTATCAGATGAAACACGTCTCAATATAGTGACATTAATTGTTGAAAATAAAGAACTATGTGTATGTGATTTGACTGAAAAACTACAACTCAGTCAACCGAAAATTTCAAGACATTTAGCCCTTTTACGTGCTTCAGGGCTACTTCAAGATCGCAGACAAGGCCAATGGGTTTACTACAGTATCAATCCAAAATTGGCCAACTGGTGTTATGAAATTTTAGATATTTTGAAGACGGTTCAATCTCAATCAAAGCTGGATGATCAACACCCCCTTTCTGTAAATAGTTATTGTGAGTAATTCAATGAAATTTTTATTTTTATGTACTGGAAATAGCTGCCGTAGCATTTTGTCTGAAGTTTTGTTTAATAGCCGAGCACCAGAAGGTTGGAAAGCCTATAGCGCTGGGAGTAAGCCTTCAGGTCAAGTTCACCCGCTAACTTTAGAAACCCTTGAAAACTTAGGATTATCTACCGAAGGTTTATGGAGTAAAACGATTAATGATTGTGAACAATATCAACCTGATGTTGTGATCACAGTATGTGATTCTGCTGCTCAAGAAGCATGTCCACTTTATTTGGGTGGAGCAATCAAGGCACATTGGGGCTTGGCTGATCCTTCACACTTAGACGTGAATAAAGAAGAAAAAATGAAAGCCTTTATGAGCACTGTTGAACATATCAATCGTCGCTTAGATGCTTTATTTAAACTTAATGTAGATAAACTATCTCGCTCAGAATTGATTGCAGCAATTAATCAAATTTCGAACGTTGAGTAAGTGAAATGTCTGAAAAACGCTTATCTTTTTTAGATCGCAACCTGACGCTATGGATTTTTATTGCCATGGCCTTAGGCATTGCCATCGGAAACTTCTTTCCTCAGGCTTCTGTCGCACTCGATAAATTAAGCATTGATTCAGTGAATATTCCAATCGCGATTGGTCTTATTCTAATGATGTATCCACCACTGGCAAAAGTGAACTATGCGACTTTGCCACAAGTGTTTAAGGATAAGAAAACCCTTACTTTGTCCTTAGTACAAAACTGGCTGATCGCGCCAGTACTCATGTTTGCCCTGGCAATCATATTTTTACATAGTTATCCAGAATATATGACCGGTGTCATCCTGATTGGTCTTGCTCGATGTATTGCCATGGTTCTGGTGTGGAATGGCTTGGCCTGTGGTGATAATCAATATGTTGCAGCATTAGTTGCCTTTAACAGCATCTTCCAGATTCTATTTTTCAGTACCTATGCCTGGTTATTCCTGACCTTCCTTCCACCCTATTTTGGTGTCGCTTCGCAGGTCATTAATGTCGATTTCTGGACCATCACCCATGCTGTTCTGGTTTATCTTGGTATTCCGTTCTTATTAGGTTTCTTAACGCGATGGATTTTGGTGAAACAGAAAGGCGTGGAATGGTATGAAACCAAGTTCATTCCGAAAATCAGTCCGCTGAGTTTAATGGCTTTGCTGTTCACCATTCTGGCCATGTTTAGCCTAAAAGGCGGTGATGTCGTGAGTCTTCCGCTTGAAGTTTTACGCATCGCGATTCCTTTAACCATTTACTTCGTTTTAATGTTCTTCATCAGCTTCTTTATGAGTAAATGGATGGGCAATGACTATCCTAAGACCACAGCAATTGCATTTACCGCAGCGGGGAATAATTTTGAATTATCACTTGCAGTAGCGATTGCAACTTTTGGTATCGCTTCGCCTGTTGCTTTTACCACGATTATTGGCCCACTGGTCGAAGTTCCTGTGTTGATTGCCTTGGTGAGTGTTTCACTCTGGCTGAGAAAGAAAGTTTTTAAAGAGGCCTAACTCTATGAATCTCCCAAATGTAGATCTAAATCTTCTTGAGCAACCCACCCTTGAAAAAGTTCAAGCCAAAGAACTTGCTCATCCTCCGCGAATTTTGCTGCTGTATGGCTCTAATCGAGAACGTTCTTACAGTCGCCTTGCAGTTCTTGAAGCCGGTCGAATCCTTGAGCATTTTGGGGCGGAAATAAAAATCTTTCATCCTAAAGGGCTTCCTTTACCAGAAGATGCGGATACTGAGCATCCAAAAGTAAAAGAACTGCATGAGCTTTTAGCATGGTCAGAAGGCATGGTCTGGTGTTCACCTGAACGCCATGGTTCTATGAGTTCAATCTTTAAATCTCAAATCGACTGGATTCCACTGGCAGGAGGGGCAATCCGTGCTACCCAAGGTAAAACTCTTGCCTTGATGCAAGTCAGTGGCGGATCACAGTCATTTAACAGCCTGAACCAGATGCGTATTTTGGGGCGGTGGATGCGGATGATCACCATTCCAAATCAGTCTTCAGTTCCAAAAGCTTTTTTGGAGTTTGAAGAAGATGGACGAATGAAACCTTCGGCTTTCTATGACCGGATTGTGGATGTGATGGAAGAGTTATTTAAGTTCACCCTACTGACTCGTGGACAAAGCAAATACCTGACAGATCGTTATTCTGAACGCAAGGAATCGGCTGAAGAGTTGTCCAAGCGTGTAAATCAGCGCAGTTTATAAATGCTGGATGGTATTAAATACTGCGCCTCATTGCCAGGTCAGTAACACTTTTATGCTGTACCGATGAAGTGCTGTTAAAGGTACAATGAATATTGTAAAAACCCAGTCTTCATGATTGGGTTTTTACATTAAAGAAGTCAGAGATAAATAAGGAAAAGGTGAAGGCTTTGAACCAGAAACAGACTGAAACTGATGTGATCATTATCGGTGGTGGGCAGGCCGCTTTATCTACCGCTTATTTTTTAAAGCGCAAGAAAATCCCATTCATTATATTGGATGAGCAAAATCAAGCGGGGGGTGCCTGGCTGCATACCTGGGAGTCATTGCGTCTTTTTTCTCCTAATACCTGGAGTTCTCTATCCGGTTGGATGATGCCCATCACTGAACAGACCTATCCAACACGAAATGAGGTGATCCAGTATTTATCGGCTTATGAACAGAGATATCAATTTTCGATTGTTCGTCCAGTACATGTCGATCGTGTGGAATCGAAGGGAAAGTATTTAGACGTATATGCTGGAGAAAAGTTTTGGCGAGCCAAGGTGGTGGTCAGTGCAACAGGGACATGGCGCCAGCCGTTTATTCCTGATTATCCGGGACAGGAAAACTTTCAAGGCACGCAGTTACATTCAGCCCATTACCTGAATGCAGATTCATTTAAAGATAAGAAAGTCATCGTGGTGGGTGGGGGGAATTCGGGCGCGCAAATACTCGCTGAGGTTTCACAAGTTGCTGAAACCATTTGGGTCACAAAAACTCCGCCTCAATTTTTACCTGATGATGTCGATGGTCGAGTACTGTTTTTAAGAGCAACTGAGCGTTTAAAAGTACAACAAGAAGGAAGAAAAGTTGACCAGCCAATAGGTGGCCTAGGTGATATTGTGATGATCGATAGTGTCAAAGAGGCAAGGAATAGAGGAGTCTTACATAGCCGTCCACCTTTTCAATCTTTAGCTACAGATGCAGTTATTTGGCCAGATGGAAAAAAAGAGAAAATTGATGTGATTATTTGGTGTACTGGATTTAAGGCTTCATTAAATCATCTAAAAAGTATAGATATAGTAGAGCGAGATAACTTTGTAGAAGTTCAAAATGGAAGGTCTATTAAGTTACCTAACTTGTGGTTAGTTGGATATGGAGATTGGACAGGTATGGCATCTGCAACATTAATTGGCGTTTCTAGAACAGCGAGAGCTACAGTAGATGAGATCTTCACTTATCTACAAGAAATTAATACTAAAAAATTTTCAGAATAATTATCCATATCGAGTATAAGAATTTTAGAATCGGTTTTGTGTCTAGGCTACTGGGAGCATTCCAATATTTTGATTATTATTTCACTAAAAGTGTCTACAAGATCATGCTCTTCATTAAGCCATAATTTTTGATATTTAAACCTAATTTCATGAATTGCACTAAAAAGAGGGAACTCTTTCATAATTTATAATTAAATTAGAAGTTTTCTTAGGAAGCTGTTTAATATTATTGATATCTATACAGTTTTCTTGTAAAAGCGCTTCATTTATAGTGAGTATTTCAATAAAATAAGGGAGCTAGCTCCCTTATTTTATTCATTTGCTAATTAAAAATTACTCGCAACTTGATATGTGATGAATGAAAAGATGTAGGCTAATGCAAACAAATAAGTTGCCATAATGATGGGCTGTTTCCAGCTGCCAGTTTCTCGTCTAATTGTTGCTAACGTAGCAAGACAATGGGGAGCAAAAATAAACCATACCAATAATGATAAACCTGTGGCTAACCCCCATCCATCCGGGCCTGAAATTTGACTTAACAGACTTTGAGTTACTGTATCTTCATCACCTGACATCGCATAAATCACCCCAAGAGCAGCAATTACAACTTCCCTTGCTGCCATAGCAGGAATGAGTGCAATACATATTTCCCATGTAAACCCAATAGGCGCAAATATAGGATGAATTAAATGCCCTAACTGACCAGCTAAACTATAGTTAATGGCCGGCATGCTTGCATTATCTGGTGGTTGAGGGAACGTGACTAGCACCCATAACAAGATAGACAGCGCAACGATAATGCCACCAACTCGTTTTAAGAAAATAGTTGCCCTATCATATAAGCCTAATGCAATATTTCTAATATCTGGAATTCGGTATGTGGGAAGTTCAAAAATAAAAATACTTTCAGTTTTATCTTTTCGAACCAACTTCAGAAACACTGAAACTAATAACGCTGAGACTATTCCCGACATATAAAGACCAAAAAGGACTAATCCTTGCAGACTTAACCAGCCGTAGATTAATTGGTTGGGAATAAATGCCGCGATCAATAAAGCATATACTGGCAATCTTGCTGAACAGGTCATCAAGGGTGCAATCATAATTGTTGCTAATCGGTCCCGTTCAGAGCTGATACTTCTGGTTGCCATAATTCCGGGAATGGCACAAGCAAAACTGGATAGCAGAGGAATAAATGAACGGCCGCTAAGCCCGGCTTTAGACATTAATTTATCTAAAAGAAATGCTGCCCGGGGTAAATAGCCTGACTCTTCAAGCATTAAAATGAAGAAGAATAAAATCAAAATCTGAGGCATATATGCAAGCACGCTACCTGCACCAGCAATTACCCCATCCACAACCAAGCTTTTTAATAGAGGATGTTGGATTAGTGGTCCAATAAAATCACTGAGCCATGCGACAAAATTTTCAATGAATTCAATAAAAGGCGTTGCCCATATAAATACCGCCTGGAACATCACAAACATGGTTAAAGTTAAGATTACTAAACCCAATACAGGATGTAGAAAAATTTTATCTAGAAATGCGGTTCTTTTATCACCACTGTCATTATTTAAAATAACTTGTTTGGTGATTTGTTTGACCTGTTCAAAATGACTTAATTCAGAATGATAAGGAGTAATAAAAAGATTTTTTTGATCTAATTGATTAATTAAATCTTGAATTCCTTTTGTTTTAACTGCGACAGCTTCAACTACAGGGATACCTAACAGTTGAGACAGTTTATCCTTATCAATGGAAATACCACGCTTTTTGACCTCATCCATCATATTTAATACAAGAATCATAGGGCGATTTAGAGCACGAACTTCGAGAACCAAGCTCAAATGTAAGCTTAAATTTGTGGCATCTACAACGCATATAAAAATATCGGGTAGAATTTCACCTTTTAGCTCGCCCAAACAAACTGCCCTGGTGACTTCTTCATCTAAACTACTAGGTTTTAAACTGTAAGTTCCGGGTAAGTCCAATACTCGTATTGCATCACCAGAAGGTAATTTAAAAGAACCTTCTTTTCTTTCTACGGTAACTCCAGCATAGTTGGCAACTTTTTGTCGCGTACCAGTAAGCGTATTAAATAAAGAGGTTTTTCCGCAATTTGGATTACCGACTAATGCAATGTTCTTAATCTTCATTGGATACTAACTCTACAAAAATTCTTTCAGCTTCATTCTTTCTTAATGCGAATCTTGAAGTTTCAATTTGAACTAAAACAGGATCTCCGCCAAAAACACCTTTAGCGAGTACTTGTAGAGTTTCACCCTCTCTAAAACCTAATAGTTGGAGCCGTTCCAATACGGGATCAGTGGTATGACTGTATTGATTACCTTTTTTGAGATCTCTAATTTTGACGATCTGATTTTGTTTAACTTGAAATAGATTCATTTTCGATACTCTTACTTCAAAGCCAAAATCTTTCGAGCACCATTAAGCACGAATAAAGAAACCAGGATGCCAATGATTAAGTCTGGGTAAGCTGATCCCGTCCACGCCACGAGTACACCGGCAAATATAACGCCCATATTTACGACAACGTCATTCGCCGAGAAAATCCAACTGGCTTTCATATGTGCGCCATCTTCTCGATGACCAGAAATAAGATATAAGCATGTCACGTTAGCTATAAGTGCGAGCAGGCCAATAACAATCATGAGCGTTGATTCTGGCTCGCTTCCAAACATGAATCGTCTAATGACATCAATAATCACGATGACAGCAAGTAATAACTGAATCCAACCTGCGAAATGGGCTGCTTTCACTTGATATTTCGCAGCTTTTCCGACGGCATATAGCGCAATACCATAAACGGCTGCATCGGCAAACATATCTAGAGAATCAGCAATCAATCCTGTAGACGCAGCAATAATTCCGCTGATGAATTCTATAAAGAACAGTAGAGCATTAATGCCTAATAACAGTTTAAGTACTTTAGCTTGTCTCACAGGATCAGGTTCATTAGGTATATCGCCTGTAGAAAGCTGTGTTTCATCAAGTTTCGCCCCAAAACCCAGTCCTTCAAGTTTGGCCGTAATTTGCTGACTCCCTTCATTATGGAAGACTTTCAGTTTTCGATTGGGAAGATCAAAAGTAAGACCTTTAACTGCTTCAATATCTGCAAGAGCCATACGGACCATTTGCTCTTCAGCAGAGCAATCCATTTTAGGAATGGTATAGGTACTTGTTTGCTTAGCCTGTTGATTGCTTATATAAGTTTCAGTCTTCACAAGCTTTGCACCAAAACCCAAAGCTTCAAGTTTGGTAGTTATATTTTCATCTTTTTGATTATGTAGAACCTTTAAAGACCGGTTAGGTAAATCAAAGATGAGTTTTTGAACACCATCAATTGAAGATAGCGCCATACGAACCATCTGTTCTTCCGCAGAACAATCCATTTTGGGAACTAAGTATTCACTCATGTAGTGCGAATCTTTTAAAACGTTTTCAGTGCTTAAATTTTCTTTGGGATCAGAACCACAACAGGATTGAGCGGTATCTTCACAACTGTTTGAAGTGTTACAGCAAGGAGATGAAGATTTTTCTTCTTCCTCTTCACCACAACAGCTAGGCGTATTATCACAATTCTTTGAATTGCTTGCTTCTGCAATTGATGGATGATTTTCTTGTTGAGATTTCTTATCTTCGCATGGTGTTTCTTTACTACATCCACAGCCACTCATAGTTATACCCATTAAAAAAATTTATAAACTTTGAATATTAGAATCCCTATAGTTACTATAGAGTCAAGATTTTTTGGAAATACCAACTCAATGCATTTAAAAATTGGTGAACTCTCTAAAAAAACCTCATGTTCAGTATTAACAATTAGGTTTTATGAAAAGGAAGGTTTAATTCCGGAACCCGAAAGAACGGAAGGAAATTACCGCCTTTACGATATAGGCTATGTTGAGCGAATTAAGTTTATTTTGAATTGCCGAACTTTAAATATGAGTTTGAATGAAATTCGTCAATTACTCACCTATAAAGATAATCCCAAGAAAAATTGTTCAGATGTGAATGAATTAATTGACTTACATGTCAGTGCTATCAGAGAAAAT
Organism: Acinetobacter sp. UBA6571; assembly: GCF_002434085.1. Lineage (NCBI taxonomy): Bacteria > Pseudomonadati > Pseudomonadota > Gammaproteobacteria > Moraxellales > Moraxellaceae > Acinetobacter > Acinetobacter sp. UBA6571. The sequence goes on from NZ_DJJJ01000036.1 coordinate 15,844, forward strand.
ATAATCAAGCAACAAAAGCTTATTGAACAATTATCTGATTTAAGAGGTACTTGTGATGGCTTATGTACAATTGACCAATGTGGAGTTCTAAAAAATCTAGCTTGATTATCTAGACCTATGCTTTTTTCAAAAATTCTGTATATCTTTACTTTAGGCTGCAAAAAGTTTAAGGTTACTCAAATTCTGTGATCAGATCTTTGATAGATCTGGACAGCTTCTTATTGGTGTTTTAAATACAGATTTGTGTATGAAGAGAAAAACATTTCTAATCCAGATATTGGTACTCTTATTCACATTCCAGAATATTTGGAGTGTGGCAGAGGCTGCGTGTCTGCATGAAATGCCAAACATACCCAATTCAATACTCTCTAATCCAATCGATTTAGACGAAAAGAGTGATAGTCCTAGTCAAGCACTTTATTCCTTAGAAAACTATAAAGAAATCTATGACTATTGTCAGAAGGTTTGTTTTAACGAAAAGTGCAGTCATTTCTCAAATACAATCGTGATTCAGATTGACCCACCCGATGATCTAAAGCTTAAAGCTAATTTTGAGACCGGCATTACCCCAACTTATTTGGGAATAACTTTTTATAAACCCCCTTATCTGAATCAATTAACCCCGCCTCCCGATTTGCCCCTACTATTGGTGGGGTAGTCTTATAAAAGCCCACCACTCCTAATTTCATTATGCGTGGGGCATTTTCATGTCAAAAAACAAATTACATCAGGATACCTCCATCCTGAATTTATCCTGGTCAGCCTTAGGTAGCGGTATCTTGCTATCTGCAATGATCAGCTTCAGTACTTCCGTAGTCGCCAGTACTCAAGATTTAACGCTGCAGCAAGCTATTGAGCAGGTTAACCAATATCAAGCGTCCCAAAATTTCTGGGAAACGCAAAATAGTATTAATGCCACGAATCTTCAGCAAAGTAAGCTGTTTAAAAATCCTGAATTGTCAGTTGAACAAACGGGCTTTGGTTCAAATAATGAAAAAGAGCTTGCCATCGGTATATCACAACCTTTGGATATTTTTGGTGAGCGAAGAGCAAACCAAAAATTAGCCAGTCTCTCAATAGATAAAACAGCGCTGAAACAGAAGATTTATCAAGCACAAATTGAGCTTGCAGTGAAATATGTATGGTCGCAACTGGCCATTGCCGAACTTGAAAAAAACATTGTCAATGAACAACTTCGGGTGAGCGAAGAAAACCTTCAAGCAATCGAAAAGCGCTTTAATGCAGGCAGTATCGCGCAAGTAGATGTGAATCGCGCACGTTTAAGTCATGCTGAAAATATCCGTCTTTTTAGACAGGCCGACTTACAGGTACAAGTGGCAACCCAACAATTATCAAATTTATGGGGAACCTCTGATAAGTCATTGCAGGTAAACCTCTCTTCACAAAAGCTCTGGCCAAAATCGACTCATCAGCAGGTTCAAGAATATTTAGCGGAAAACTACGTTGAGAAATATCGAGCTTTACTGGTATTAGAGTCTCAAGCAACGGTTGATCAACTAAGGGCAAAGGCACGTCCTAACCCCACTTTAAACCTAGGTGTCAACCGCACCCAATCCTTGGAAAACTCCACACAAAATCAATTAGTAGTCGGAGTCAGTGTACCGCTTAATATTTTCGATCGTCAGCAAAATGGCATAAAAATCGCGCAAGAAAAAATGAACTTATTAGAGCGTCAGAAAGAGTTTTATCTAAAGCAAAATGCGCTGCAAATAGGCACAATTTTAACCGAGTTGCAGGGTTTAGAGCTGCAATTCAAAGTCGTTGACGAGACTCAAATTCCTTTGGCGACTCAAGTTCAAAGTAAGACGCTACAAGGTTTCTTGGCAGGCAAGTTTGCTTTAACCGATGTTCAGCAAGCCACGCTTCAATTACAAGACATCCGTCTGCGTAAAGTCCAGTTGTTACGGGATGGCTGGCAAAAGGCCATTGAAGCAGAAAGTTTGAGCTTAGGCATTAGCCCAAGTGAAGTCATGTCGAAAGATGCTATTGCACAAATCAATCAAAACTTATGGCAAGACATACAGGCCATGCCTGTCATTGGTGGGGGAAATTAACATGTTCGATCTTAAAAACAGCTTAAAAAAACAGAGCGGAAAAATCTCTCAACCTCTACTGATTAGTTTGGTTATCGGCGCTACCGTACTCCTCAGTATTTTTTTGATCTTAACTGGTAAGAATAAATCGGAAACATCAGATGAACATGCCGAGGAAGAAGGGGGAGAAGAACATGGCGGTGAAACCGAAGAGCATGCAGAAGGTGTGAGCCTGACTGCCAAGCAACTGGTGGAACAGGGCATACAATTATCAGCGGTCGATCAAGGCCCGGTGGTTAAATTAAGTTCTTATCCTGCCAAACTGAATGTGAATACGGATCAGCAAGCGCACGTCTCACCGAGTTTTAGTGGTCATGTAGAAAATGTCTATGTAGAACTCGGTCAAAAAGTTCAGAAAGGACAGCCTTTGGCTGCGTTGCTTGTTCCTGATCTAGTTGATCAGCAGGCCAATCTTAAAATTGAACAAACCAACCTTGAACTGGCGAAACAAGACTATGATCGTGAGCGTCAGCTTTGGTCACAGGGCATTTCAGCAAAACAGGACTATCAACGTGCTTATAACAGCTATAAACGGGCACAAATTCAGGTTCAAGCGGCCCAATCACGTTTAAGTGCATTTGGTGCAGTGAATGCCAGTAACGGACGCTATATTTTGAAAGCTCCCATTTCTGGCGTGATCAGTAAAAAGGATTTGGTTCTCGGGGAAAATGTTCAGTTAGCCGATCAACTCTTTACGATAGACCGGTTAGATCAACTCTGGCTTGAGTTTATTGTTCCAAATTCTGAAATTATGGGCTTAGCCCCGAATCAAAAGATCGAATTTAAATCCTTGCAAACAGAAAAGGTTTATCAAGCTGTTATTCAGACTTTAAATACTGAAGCGGATATTCAAACAGGTCGTCTTCAGGTGCGAGCAAAAGTTGAATCGAATGCAACCGAATTACGTCCAAACTTGATGGTAAACGTACAGTTGCAACAACGCAGTGAAAGTACCGCATTACGGGTACTTAAGTCCGCAGTTCAGAATGTCGATGGAAAAGATGTGGTTTTTGTCGCCACTCAGCATGGACAAAAAGTTGAATTCAGTCCGCAACCGGTGAAATTAGGGCAATCATCTGGGGAGAGCCAATGGATTGAAGTGGTGAGTGGGCTTAGTCAGGGACAAAAATATGCCGCTCAAGGCAGTTTTTTACTGAAATCCGAGCTGGAAAAAGGAGAGGCTTCACATGAGCACTAAAAGCCCTCACATTCCAGACCACGAATCGGTAAAACCTGAAGGACTGTTTGATCGACTGATCCAGTTTTCTATCCATAACGCAATCTGGGTCATGCTGTTTATTGCAGCCTGGATTGCTATTGGTATTTATAGTTATCAAAAGTTACCGATTGATGCTGTACCAGATATTACCAATACTCAGGTGCAGATTAACACTTCAGCCAATGGTTTTACGGCTTTAGAAATGGAACAGCGGATTACCTATCCCATTGAGAATGCCATGTCAGGCATGCCGAAAATGGAACAAACCCGTTCGATTTCACGCTACGGCTTATCGCAAGTGACCATCATTTTTGAAGATGGCACGGATATTTACTGGGCCAGACAGCTTATCAACCAGCGCTTGCAAGAAGCAATGGGAGAAATGCCTGAAGATGTGCAACCTAACATGTCGCCTATTTCGACAGGTTTAGGTGAAATCTATCAATGGGTGATTAAAGCCGAACCAAATGCTAAAAAGCCGGATGGAACCCCTTATTCGGCGATGGATTTACGTGAAATTCAGGATTGGATTGTAAGACCGCAATTACAGCGCGTAAAAGGCGTTGCTGAGATCAACAGTATCGGTGGCTTTAATAAAACCTATGTGGTTGCCCCTGATCTGAACCGATTGCAACAATTGCAAATTCCTTTGTCTGATTTACAAACTGCCTTAACAGAGAATAATGAAAACCGTGGTGCTGGCTATATTGAGAAAAATGGACAACAGCTAACGGTTCGTGTTCCCGGCACTTTAAACACGATTGAAGATATCCAGAACATCAGTATTGCCAATAAAAACGGCTATCCGATTCGGGTGGCAGATGTCGCCAATGTCTCAATTGGTCATGACTTAAGAACAGGGGCTGCAACCTATAATGGTGAAGAAACTGTATTGGGTATTGCCATGATGATGATGGGAGAAAATAGCCGTACCGTTGCTCAAGCCATTGATGAAAAGGTGCAATCGATCCAGCAATCGCTACCTAAAGGTGTGGTGATTGAGACTGTGTATGACCGTACGCATTTGGTTGATCGGGCGATCAAAACCGTTCAGAAAAATTTGATTGAGGGTGCAATCCTCGTCATTGTTATTTTATTTCTCTTTCTAGGTAATTTCCGTGCTGCGCTGATCACGGCTTGCGTTATTCCACTCTCAATGCTGTTTACCTTGACGGGAATGGCAGAGCAGAAGATTAGTGCAAATCTGATGAGTTTAGGGGCACTGGACTTCGGTATTATTATTGATGGTGCAGTGGTTATTGTAGAAAACTGTATCCGTCGGCTAGCAGAAGCTCAGAAGCTGAAAGGTGGTTTACTTAGCCGTTCTGAAAGATTTAAAGAAGTCTTCTTGGCTGCAAAACAGGCGCGTCGTCCTCTGATTTTTGGACAGTTAATTATTTTGGTGGTTTATCTACCTATCTTTACCCTGACGGGTGTAGAAGCCAAACTTTTCCATCCTATGGCAATGACTGTTGTACTGGCTTTAATTGGGGCCATGATTTTATCTGTCACTTTTGTGCCAGCCGCAGTTGCCCTATTTGTCACTGGAGAAGTCAAGGAAACCGAAAGTCGCTGGATGCATTGGCTTAAAACCAAATATGAACTGCTTTTAGATAAAGCCTATGAGCTTCGTTTATTTGTGACTATTGTGGCTGCCTGTATTTTAGTGCTTACGGGCGTGCTAGCCACTCAAACAGGTAGCGAGTTTGCACCTCAACTGGGTGAAGGTGATTTTGCTGTTCAGCAAATGCGTTCCCCAAGTACAGGGTTAGAACAGTCACTGAGAATGCAGGAAAATACTGAAAAGTTACTGTTGAAAGAATTTCCTGAAATTAAAGCGATCTTTGCTCGTACCGGTACAGCAGAAGTGGCCACAGATGTTATGCCACCCAACATTTCAGATGGCGTGGTACTGTTAAAACCTCATGATGAATGGCCTGATCCAAAACAAACGATTGATGAGCTTCGCCAAAGAATGATTACTTTCTTAGCGACATTGCCGGGAAATAACAGTGAGTTCTCGCAACCCATTGAACTGCGCTTTAACGAGTTAATTTCAGGGGTGCGAAGTGATGTGGGTGTCAAATTATTTGGTGATGACATGGAGATTCTAAATCGCGAAGCGAATAAAATTTCTCAAAAAATTAACTCAATTTCAGGCGCGACAGCCGTTAATGTAGAACAGACCAGTGGCTTACCCTTGTTGAATGTAGAGGTGGATAAGTCCAGAGCTGCACAATATGGCTTGTCGGTAAGAGCAATTCAGGATCTGGTAGCTACAAGTGTCGGTGGCCAGAATGTTGGAACAATTTTACAGGGAGACAAGCGTTTTGATTTTGTCATCCGTCTAGATGAATCCCAGCGTAGTCCTGAACAGTTAGCGGTACTTCCTATTCAATTGCCGAATGGTGGTTTAGTCCAACTGCAAGATGTGGCACGCGTTGAAAATATCCTGGGTATTAATCAGGTCAGCCGTGAAAATGGTAAACGTCGAGTGGTTATTACTGCAAATGTAGAAGGACGTGATTTAGGCTCATTCGTAACAGAGCTTCAGAGCACGTTATCCAAACAGGAATTACCAAGCGGTTATTGGATAGATTATGGCGGTCAATTTCAAAATCTGATGTCTGCAAAAGCGCGTATGCAATTGGTGGTTCCGCTCGCATTGTTGACGATCTTTATTTTATTGATGGCTGTATTCCATAATATCAAAGAAAGCTTACTGGTCTTTAGTGGTGTACCGTTTGCCTTATGTGGAGGCTTAATCGCGTTGTGGTTGCGTGACATTCCATTATCCATGTCAGCAGGGGTTGGCTTCATTGCACTATCGGGGGTGGCTGTACTGAATGGCTTAGTCATGCTCACCTTTATCAAAGAGTTGCGACAACAATATGACCTTTATTATGCAACGTGGCAGGGTGCAATTTTGCGTCTTAGACCTGTGCTGATGACCGCTTGTGTGGCGTCCCTTGGGTTTGTCCCGATGGCTTTGGCAACCGGAACTGGGGCAGAAGTACAGAGACCTTTAGCAACAGTGGTTATTGGAGGAATTATCTCCTCTACCCTGCTTACATTGGTTTTATTGCCCGTACTGTACCGCTGGATGAATGAAAAGAAAGTTTCTTAATCCAATAGATTAGTCGATTTACAGCAGAGATATTGGCTGTTATCCAATATCTCTGCTCATCATAAATAGAATAAGGAAAATATTTTATGTCAGAACATCATGATCATAGCCATGCGGTTGTTACTGAAGAAAATAGTAAGAAGTTAATGGTTGCCTTAGGTTTAACGACTACTTTTTTAATAGTAGAAGTTGTCGCTGCTTTTATTACCCAAAGTTTGGCTTTGTTATCTGATGCAGCTCATATGTTTACTGATGTAGCCGCTTTAGCTATTGCTCTTGCCGCTATCAAAATTGGTAAAAAAGCCGCAGATGATAAAAGAACTTTTGGCTATCAGCGATTTGAAATTTTAGCGGCTCTGTTTAATGCGGTGATGCTTTTTGTGGTAGCAATATATATTGTATATGAAGCTTATCAACGTTTTACGAACCCTGCTGAAATTCAAAGTGTTGAAATGATGATTGTCGCGGTCATTGGTTTGGTCGTAAATTTGATTTCAATGAAAATCCTTTCTGCTAGTGCTGAAGGAAGTCTAAATATAAAAGGTGCATATTTAGAAGTTCTTAGTGATGCTCTAGGATCGATAGGCGTGATTATCGGAGGAATAGTTATTTATTTTACCCAGTGGATGTGGGTTGATACCGTAATCGCTGTGTTAATTGGCTTCTGGGTCTTACCTCGAACTTGGATTTTATTAAAACAAAGTATTAATATTCTGCTTGAAGGGGTTCCTGATGAGATTGATATTGAGTCGTTAAGAAATGATTTATTGAAGCTAGAGGGCGTTGAAGGGATTCATCAGTTGAAAGTCTGGGCTATATCCTCAAAAAATATTCATTTAACTGCTCATTTGGTTGCTCCGAATAGCAATACAGATCAACTCTATCAAAAGGCCTTAGAAGTTCTAAAACATAATCATAATATTACTGAAATTACGTTACAAATAGAAAGTAAGGAATGTAATACATTGGAACAGCATAAACATTAAAGTGCTGCTCTTTCTACATAATGGACAGATGACTAGGCTGATAAACCTTACCATTTTCCTGTATTACACTTCTATTTATCACACGCACTTTAAACGGCACTGTTGCAAATAACCACGAATGGTAAGCTGAAGACTGTTTTAGCTAAAGGTGCAGCATATGAATCCTTTCCATGGTCGGCATTTTCAGGGCGAAATCATTCGGCACTGTTGCAAATAGGCTG
>NZ_DJJJ01000058.1:0-110786 GCF_002434085.1 Acinetobacter sp. UBA6571
GCCAGCTCATTATTCTAAAAAAGCCCCCTCATCGAGGGGGCTTTTTTTTATGCGGGGGTTAAATAATATTAGAATGATATTTTTTGAACTCTTTTAAATAATAGTCAATAATTCATCTAATGTTAAGTAGCCCTATATAAGGGTTAAACAATATAAAATTTAATGAATATTCAAGAAGCTTGCTCTAGCGTATAAACATTTTAATATTTAAATTTCTTTTAAGGGGCTGAGTATTAAAAAAATTATTTAACCTTATAAAAAAATAGAACTTTTTTATTCTTATATATTCAATTTATTCATAAATTAATCGAATAAAAAATTGTGAGGATAAAGAAAAAGGGCAGTTCAGCCCTAGTTCTTATAATTTTTATATTAGTTAACCCATCAGATTATGATAAACACTAAACAGAATCCAAAGAATCACAAGTGCTACAATTGGCTCAAGGACCCGCGCCCATCCAGGCACAAGTGGAGTAGACTCTGCAGTCGATTGTAGTGCCTGTACAGGCTGCTGATGAGGGCTCTCTTGAATATTTTGCTGATTTACCATTTGATTAAACTCCTTCATGGTTTCTTCTAATGATAACTCTTCTTGCTCAATTGGTTTAGAACCTATCAACTCAGTTAACTCACTTGTTGCCCAAATCCAGTCATCTGCCTGTCCGGATAAGTGTTCAATTTGTCCTAGTAAGAGTTCTTTTAGTCCTGAAGGTCCGAAATTCCCTGTATCATCTAACTGTTTAATTTCAGAGAACTGTACTGATAATACCTGTGTAATCGCATCTTCCAGCTCAGATTTACTTAAATTGGACTGATTCTTAGGGCAGGTGGTTAAATGCCGGGCGATTTCCTGTATATACAGCTGATCTTGAGTACGAATTTCTTGATAAACCTTATTAGCATCATAACGCCATAAAGTAATCAGCTTTGCTAAAGCAAGCGTATTAATTTCACAAATATACTTTTTTCTTTGGTCAGCTGGGTATTGTTTAAGCAGCTGAGGCTTTTGAATTTGTATTTGCTCAGCGAAATATTGGACTAAATCAAAAGCCATGGTGAACTCCCTAATTTTTTTAATCTAAAAGTCTCAAACTCGGTTTTTTCTTAGGTGAATCAGTTGTTTCTTGTTCAGCAGATTTTAAAGTATCTTTTTCTGTTTGGGTATCTGGATATTCTGCTGGATCGAAAAATAAGCCCTGACCATTTTCTCGTGCATATAAGCCTAGTACTGCCTCAATAGGAACATAAAGTTCGCGAGATGCGCCGGAAAAACGTGCAGAGAAAGTAATAGCCTCATTACTCATATGAAATTGATGTACTGCATGAGGTGCAATATTAAGCACAATCTGTCCGTCTTGAACAAACTGTTCTGGAACCATCGTTTGAGGATGGGTTGCATTGACCAGCAAGTGTGGTGTTAACTGGTTATCACAAATCCATTCATATATTGCCCGGGCCAGATAAGGACGGGTAGGGGACAAGTTAAGTTCTTGTTCAGTCATAATCGAGCTCTATTGATTAACTAGAATTTCATTGAAACGGTTTTTTTCTTGCTGGGTCATCGATTTGACAAAAGCAGGACGGCTAAAAATACGCTGACAATAAAGCAGGATTGGCCGGCAATGCTGTCTTGGCAGTTCAATTCCCATAGATTTTAACCGTATAAAAATAGGTGCCAGCATACAATCTAATATTGTAAAGTTTTCAGACATAAAATAGGGAAAATGTTGAAAAAGCGGAGTTAAAGAAACCAAGGTATCTTTAAGCTCCTGCCGTGTCTGTTTTTGTTCTGGCTGGCTCAATGTGTCGGTATGGCATAGCAGGATGTCTGCAAGTCTGAGCCAGTCCTGTTCAAGACGCCAGATATATTGACGCTGCTCTGCACGCTGCATAGGTGCATCCGCATAAAGCTTATTTTGTCTATAGCGATCATCAATATATTCAGAAATAATGACTGTATTGAAGAGCTTAAGATCTTGTTCAACCAGCATTGGTAAGCGGTTATAAGGGTTCAGGCTGGCTAGGTCTTCATCTTCATGATCAACCAATACCAGATGGTATTTAATCTGTTTTTCAGCCAGTACCAAGCGAATCCAGTGTGAGCGGAAGTCATCTGCATGACTATATAACGTAATACCCTGTAGTGGTGTATTTTCCAAAGACATAAACCAGCAAGAAGCAAAGTGGATAAATTAGGATACTAAAATTCAACCTAAAAAGCACGAACCATAAAGGACTAATCCTATTAAGACGGGATAGATTATAAGAAAAATGACAGGAGTGGGATAAAATGATGATTAAATTAATGCTATTAATATTTTTTGTTATGATCGGAGTAATTAATTACTATCTAAACAAGTCATTCTGGTGTCATGAAGGAATCTGGGGTAAGGATGTTCATGAACAATAAAAATTTAATCGTCTACTTTAGAATAGAGGGATGAATCAATAAAAAAGCCCTGATAAAAACCAGAGCTTCTTTGACCGATTCGGTAAACGAATTAACGTTTAGAGAACTGAGGACGTTTACGTGCTTTACGTAGACCAAGTTTCTTACGTTCAACTTCACGAGCATCACGAGTTACGAAACCAGCCTGACGAAGAGACGGTTTTAGTGTTTCGTCAGCAGCGATCAGAGCACGGGTAATACCGTGACGGATTGCACCAGCTTGACCACCGATACCACCACCTTTAACAGTGATGTAAAGGTCATATTTTTCAGTAGCTTCAAGAAGCTCTAAAGGCTGACGTACAACCATACGAGCAGTTTCACGACCGAAATATTGCTCTAAAGAACGGTTGTTGATCACGAGTTTACCAGTACCAGCTGATAGGAAAACACGTGCAGTTGCGGTCTTACGGCGACCTGTGCCATAGTTAGTAGCCATGTGCTGTATCCCTTAGATATCCAAAACTTGTGGCTGTTGAGCAGCGTGTGGATGCTCGCTACCAGCGTACACTTTCATCTTCTTGATCATTGCATAACCAAGAGGACCTTTTGGCAACATACCTTTAACAGCTTTTTCTAGAACTGCTTCAGGTTTGTGAGCGATTAACTTTTCAAAGTTAGTCTCTTTTAAACCGCCTGGGAATTCAGTGTGGCGATAGTATTTCTTGTCAAGTGCCTTGTTACCAGTTACTTGAACTTGCTCAGCGTTAATCACAACGATGTAATCACCAGTGTCAACGTGAGGAGTATAAGAAGTCTTGTGTTTACCGCGTAAACGACGAGCGATTTCAGTCGCTAGACGACCAAGAGTTTTGCCAGAAGCATCAACAACGTACCAGTCGTGTTGTACTTCAGCTGGCTTCGCGCTGAGAGTTTTCATTCAACCACTACCTATTATAGTTGGTTTGGACAAAGAAGCTGTCCAAACAAAAAGGAGACCGAATTCTACCCGATAATCAGGAGAACCACAATAAAAAAATCGAGTATTAGGCTTCTAATGTTACGCTTTAAATTATAAAAAGAGAAGGTTGTTTACTGGATCCTTCTAAAGCAAATTTGTATAAAGATATCTTAGTTAAAGAAAGGTAGGCCTTTTTAAAAATACGGCACTAAATTTGTGTGAAGTGCTTGTACTTCATAAAGAATAACGGGGCTCCAAAAGGGCTAGTCAGTTTATAGTCTGTATTAGCACTATATGACGAGCCCTAATATTTTAAATATTAATTTTACTGCTAGTATTCTCTATATCTATAGAGTTTTAAATAAAATTGATGAAGCTATAGAATCTTTTATCTGGAAGCTTGTTTATTTTAATCAGCATAACGCTGCTACATACAATTTAAGACCCTATACAATGCTCTCAGCTGTACAATATAAATTAAAGATGATTAGGTCTGAAGTTAATCATCCTTAAAACTCAGGAGTCGTTAAGTATGCTGCCTTTATATGTGACCAGTGGTGAGCCAGCAGGAATTGGTCCAGATATTTGCCTTGGTTTGGCAGAACGTATGGATCGACGGCCGATTGTTATTCTGGCTGACCGCACATTATTACTCGACCGTGCGGAACAGCTGGGCTATAGCCTTAAACTGATAGACTATACAGGACAGCAGCAAGGTTGTGTTCCGGGTGAATTATATATCGAACATGTTCCTCTAAAAGTACCTTGTAAAAATGGTAAGTTAAACCCCCAAAATTCAGCATATGTACTTGAGCAGTTACAGCGCTCGGCAGCTTATGCCATGACAGGAAAAAGCGCGGGGGTAGCGACTGCACCTGTACAAAAATCTGTAATCAATGAAGCTGGAATAAACTTTAGTGGTCACACTGAGTACTATCAGGAGTTTGCCGGGGTAGAGCGTGTAGTGATGATGCTGGCAACCAAAACCTTAAGAGTGGCACTGGTCACTACTCATTTGCCCTTGCGTGCTGTTCCCGATGCCATTACAGAAGAACGCCTGCATCAGGTGATCAATATTTTGCTTCATGATTTAAAAACTAAATTTAAGATTGAGCAACCGAAGATTCTGGTTTGTGGTCTAAATCCGCATGCAGGTGAAAATGGTTATCTGGGCCGTGAAGAAATTGAAGTAATTAACCCGGTATTAGAACATTACCGTGCACAAGATATTAATATGAGTCTGAGCCTGCCCGCTGATACATTATTTACGCCAGAAAACCTAAAAGATGCTGATGCTGTTTTGGCCATGTATCACGACCAAGGACTACCTGTGCTAAAATCTCAAGGTTTTGGTGAAGCCATTAATATTACATTGGGTTTACCGTTTATTCGTACTTCAGTTGATCACGGCACTGCATTATCGCTTGCCGGAACTGGTCGGGCAAAAAGTTCAAGTCTGCAGGTTGCTGTTGACCTGGCGCTTGAGTTAGCTCACTAATTTTTGTTGGAAATCGTTCTATGTATCATATTAATGCCCTAAACCCTAAAGATGAAGGGCATAAGGCGCGAAAACGCTTTGGCCAAAACTTCCTGCATGATCAACGGGTAATTGAAAAGATTGTACGTTCAGTCAATCCTCAGCCGGGTGATAATATTGTAGAAATTGGTCCTGGACTGGCTGCGTTAACTGCACCTCTTATTGCCGAGTGTGAAGCACTGACCGTGGTGGAACTGGACCGTGATCTTGCAGCAGGTTTGCCTGGACGGGTACCTTATCCTGAGCGTTTGACCATTATAGAATCCGATGCATTAAAATATGATTTCAGTCAGCTTTTTAAAGAAGGTCAGCCATTACGTGCAGTAGGCAATCTGCCTTACAATATTTCTACGCCATTATTGTTCCATCTCCTGGAGTTTGGCGATAAAGTCAAAGATATGCATTTTATGCTGCAAAAAGAAGTTGTGGATAGAATTACCGCTGAGCCAAATACTAAAGAATATGGGCGTCTGTCAGTGATGATTCAGTATTATTGCAAGCCGACCTATTTGTTTGAAGTGCCACCCGGTTCATTTAATCCACCACCCAAAGTGACATCTGCAGTATTTCGACTGGAACCCTACAAAGACAAACCGATCGTAGCCCAGAATGAAAAGGCTTTGGCACGTTTAGTTTCGCATGTTTTTACCCAGCGTCGTAAAACTCTGCGTAACAGCTTAAAAGGAATGCTGGCAGAAAATGGTTTTGAAAAAGCCGGGGTTAATCCGATGGCACGTCCGGAAACATTAACACTTGCCGAATTTGTTGCTCTTTCTGACAATATGGTGAACTAAGATATGGCAAAACGCTATAACTATATTATCGGAGACATACAGGGCTGTTTTAAGGCTTTAAAAGCATTACTCAAGCATATTCAGTTTGACGCTAGCCAAGATTTTATCTGGTTTGCTGGAGACATTGTCGCACGTGGTGAAAACTCACTGGGTGCATTGCGCTTTGTCAAAAAACTGGTTGAGAATGGGGCAGCAGCTACAGTTCTGGGAAATCATGATCTGAATCTTTTGGCCTGTGCCCGTGGTTTGAAAGAAACCAAACCCAAAGATAAAACTCAGGAAGTGATTGATGCTATAGATAGTGACGAGCTGATTGACTGGTTACGAAAACAACCCCTGTGTCTATTTCCTGACGAGAAAACAATACTAACCCATGCCGGCGTGCCTTGTATCTGGACCGCAGAACAGACTGCCTGCTTGGCCCATGAGGTGGAGGCTATACTGGCTCATGAAGATTTTACAGTATTGGATGACTTTTTAAGCGCGATGTACGGCACAGAACCAGACACATGGTCAGATAAATTGCAGGGTAATGCGCGTTTACGCTGTATTACCAATTATTTGACCCGGATGCGCCTTAGCAATGCGGAAGGCCGTCTTGAGTTCAGCTTTAAGGATTCTTTAGATGACCCAATGCCGGTAGGCTTTCAGCCCTGGTTTGAATTTGATTCTAAAGCCGCAGAAACACATCAGGTTGTATTTGGTCACTGGGCAGCCTTACAGGCTAAGACTGTCAGTACGAATATTCAGAATGTTGACGGAGGCTGTGTCTGGGGAAATCAGCTGGTTGCATTTCGTCTGGAAGATCAGCAATTATTTAAAGTCGATAATCCTTGCGTTGACTAAGAGGCTTATTCTGGTTTTTTGATGAGCCATATGCTAGAAAAAATTGTTAGAAATAACCTATAAAAAACCACTCGGTATGAGTGGTTTTTTAATGAAAAAATTTTATAGATTAAATTAGTCCTGACGAATCCAGGTCTGATTACGCCCCAAAGCAGAAACGCCAACATAACCACGTAACTGAAGACGTTTACCATTCGAACTCAGTTTGGCTTTCATGCTGTAAATTTTTCCACTTAAAGGATCAATAATACGGCCGCCCGTATAGTTTTCACCTTCAGTATGTTTTAGACCAGTTAATACATCCATACCAAGAATTGGTTTATTGGTATAAGGCGCTGGACAATTTACACATGTTTCTTTAGGTGTATAACCTGGACGTGGTGTAACTTTGATAATACGCCCAGTAAATGAACCATTGGCTTCCTGCCTGATCTCAATCAATGCTTTAGATGAGCCAGTTTTATCGTCAATATTTTTCCAGGTCCCCGAAATATCCTGTGCAAAGGCTGCACTCGACAATGCGGAAAAAATGATGGCGCTGGCAAACTTAATTTTCTGCATCATTCAAATCCTTTTTGTATGAAAATGATCACAAATGTTATAGTAAGGTTAAACTTTAAACTCTTCAATCTTTATTTATGATTACCAGGTCACATTTATTGTAAATAAAGCAAGAATGTTGGAAGCCAGATTGCGGTAAACACACCATTGACAGCCATACCAAATGCTGCATAACGACCGGCCACCTGTCCACGTTGCCAAGCTTGAGCTGTACCAATTGCATGTGCTGCTAACCCCAGTGCAAGGCCAGATGCCCGTTCATCATTAATGTGTCTCAAGAGCAAAGGTGAAAAAGCAGCCCCAATCACACCAGATAGAATTACAATCAGGGTGACGAGAGTTAAAGGTGCATGTAACAAGGTAGCAATGTTCAGTGCAATTGGTGTTGTGACTGCCCGGGTTGCAAAAGCTAAAACAGTGGATTCAGACATGTGCAATAAATAAGCAAGAGTCATGGGTAATGCAACCGCACTAACACTGGCAAAGACCAGAATGCCGACCATTGATTTTAAGGGAAGATCGTCATAACGCATGGCCGCCAGCGGGACAGCTAAAGCAACAGTTACATAACCCAGCAGTCGATTAAAAATTGGATTGACATTCTGCATGTAATCTTCATAAGGCTGCTGAAGCAAGGCTAGCAGTCCGACCACAATAAACATACCAAAAACCAGTAGGGGAACCTGAGGAAATCGTTGATTCAAATATTTTGCACAGAAGTAGCTGACTGTAGTCAGCAAAAAGCCAAAAATAATCATGAGCATCGTTTTTATTCCTTATAACCAGCGTTTTGCTATTTTTGCATAAACCCATAACGGGAACAGGGTACTGATCACCAGCACTACCAGAAATAACGGAATATCTTTACCCATATGTATCAGCATCATAAGTGAGCCGGCACAGATGGGTAAAAAGGCAAAAGCGCTTTCTTTCATGATCTTATTATTGGTATCCACCAGACGGTGTGGCAATTTTTTAAATCTACGCCAGATCAACAGGATAATCAGCAGGCTGATCAGTCCAGTCAGATTACCCAGTTCAGGATGATTCCAGATTGACATGACCCAAACAGCAGCTTCACGGAAGATAACAATCAGGGCAAGCGTACCTGCCCAAGCGGCCCAGTCTATATTTTCAATTCGGTCCATGTCTTATTCAGCTTTTTTAAAACGTTATTTATCACGTTTTAACCTATCTGGTCCCTGATTTCAAACTCTTCCAGTGGTCGTTTGAACTGTTGAGAGTTCTGACCAAGTATTTCATCAATGGGTAAATGAGCTTGCTTGATCAGTTGCTCGAGTTTGTGGGGGGCCATATTCACAGTCAGATGAAGTTGACCTTCATCATCATAGGCTTCTGATTGGATCACATTCAGAGCATAAAGCTGTGTACGTAGCTTGCCATAAGCAGGCTTGAGGACCAGTTCAAATTGCTGGAGTTGGCCCATGAGACATTCCTGAACAGCCTGACGTAGCAGTTCAAGTCCCTGGCCTGAATGTGCCGATACATACACCCGTTCCGGCATGTGCGGTTTGGCATAGATAATTTTGGCTGCTTCACCACTTACATCGATCTTATTGTATACGCGCAGTACAGGTACATCAGCTCCAATTTCTTTAAGCACTGACTCTACGGCATCAATCTGTTCCATCATATCAGGGGTGCTGCTATCAATCACATGCAGCAACAAAGTCGCTTCCAGTGTTTCTTCGAGCGTAGCCTTAAATGACTCTACCAGAGAGTGGGGCAGGTTACGTACAAACCCTACCGTATCAGCCAGTACCAGACTGCCAATACCATCCCATTCCAGTCGCCGTAAGGTTGGATCTAATGTGGCAAAGAGCTGGTTAGCCGCATAGACTTCAGTATTTGCCAATATATTAAACAGGGTAGACTTACCGGCATTGGTATAACCCACTAGTGAAACAGTTGGAATAGCAGCTTTCTGACGTGCAGCACGACCTTGCATGCGGGTCTGGCGTACTTTTTCAAGTTTGTCTTTTAGCTGGCCCATACGGATCCGCAGTAAGCGACGGTCTGTTTCTAGCTGTGATTCCCCCGGACCACGCAAGCCGATCCCGCCTTTTTGTCGTTCTAGGTGAGTCCAGCCACGCACCAGACGGGTAGACAAATGTTCAAGTTGTGCCAGCTCAACCTGCAGTTTACCTTCATGAGTCCGAGCACGCTGTGCAAAAATATCCAGGATAAGGCCAGTCCGGTCAATGACACGGCACTGCATGACTCGTTCGAGGTTACGTTCCTGTGCAGGAGACAGGGAATGGTCAAAAATAACCAGATCAATCTCTTCAGTCTTGACCAGTTCAGCAATTTCTTCTGCTTTACCTGAACCAATAAAAAGTTTTGGGTCTGGCTTAATACGTTGTGCAGTTACATGGTGTAGGATTTCAGCGCCTGCTGATTGAGCTAAAAGGCGAAACTCTTCGGTATCGATATCTTCCAATAACTGGACCGAAACACTGACCAGGATTGCTCGTTCACCACCTTGATGTCGCTCAAAATATTCCACTAATCTGTAGACTCTCTAGCATTAAAACTTCATTTTAAATAAAAGCTGTATCCTACGCGAGCTTAATTAATTAAATTCGGTAACAAGCTTTAGATCATGCTGGAAAAGGCCTGAGCTGTTAAGATCATTCCACCGGCATACAGAATTGACCAGCCTAAAATAGTTTTTAAGGTAGAAAACATTTCAATATGTTCTACAGGGGGCTGCTGCTGGTTAGATACTTTCATCACCTTACCTCTATTTATTAATCCGATGAATATATAATATTTGATTGGATAAAATAATTAAAATTGAATTTTTTTATCCTTATGTTCGGTTTTTATCATCAATGCAAGGAGTGCTTTAAAAGTATAGAATGGAGCTGCAATTGAAATTGTTAAAATATGATCAGTTTTAGTGATAACTCTATGTCTCAGCTTTCCACTCAGCCTGTGCCGGTCTCCGGGCTTTCTAAAATCTGGCTTTACAGTAAAAAAATCGTCACGGGTATAGCACTTATCATAGAGGGCTTTTATCTGGTTTATCGTCACAGGTTATATAAGCATCCTAATAAAGTAGAAAATACCCGTTATGTACAGTATTTCTGTCGCCGTCTTGGCGAGGTATTTAATGTCGAGGTGCGGATTCATGGCACTATTCCTCGCCAGCCAGCACTTTGGGTCAGTAATCATATTTCATGGTTGGATATCGCAGTAATTGGTTCAGCAGCACGGGTATTTTTCTTGGCCAAGGCCGAAATTGAACAGTGGCCAGTGCTGGGTAAACTGGCTAAAGCAGGCGGTACGTTATTTATTAAACGGGGTTCTGGTGATTCAACCAGAATTCGTGAGCAGCTTACCGATTTTTTGAAACAGAATATTCCGGTTCTATTTTTTCCTGAGGCCACTACATCTGATGGCAGTTATATCAAGCGGGTATATGGCCGTTTGCTGGGCGCCGCATTGGCTGCACACAAACCGGTACAGATTGCGCTGATCTGTTATGTTAACCAGCAGGGAAAGTTAGATACGATTGTTCCGTTTATTGATGATCTGACTTTTGCTGAACATGTGCGCCGTGTACTTGAAATGCCACCTGTTACAGCCCACCTGATGGCTTTACCCGCTATTTCAGTAGAAGGCCATACGCTTGAGAGCTTAACTGCTGAAGTCCAGCAGGCTATGGTCAACGGTCTGGCCGAACTACATCAAAATGTTTTAAAAACTACTGCTATATCTTAAATTGAATAGCCAATTTGAAAATAAAAAGCTCGGTCGTCTGAGCTTTTTATTTTCTGTTCTGAATACTTTACATAAAGCCTTCTAGAGTTAACCAAGACAGGGCCTTAATGCCGGCACGTTCCCACCATTTCATTCGTGGCTCTTTATGATAGATCTTTCCACCCGGCTCTTGTGGCTGGAATTCCCAGGTCAGTTTATTATTGGCATCTAAAACCAGTTTATATGCATATTTTTTAAGATTTTCATCCATAGTTTTATGCACAGCGTTCGCCAGTTGAGGGCTGTTAAGAATGACTCCAATTTCAGAGTTTAAATAGGCTGAACGGGGATCAAAATTAAAAGAACCAATAAATACCTGTTTTTCATCTAGTGCCATCATTTTGGCATGCAGGCTGGAGCGACTGAGTCCTTTCATGCTGACTTTGGCTTTTTTTGAAATCTCCTGATTTACTTCATTTAGTTCTTCATCCGTGACAGCAGGTAGAAACTCATAAAGCTGTACACCATTTTCGAGCAACTGTTGACGGTACTTGGCATAAAATGCGTGTACAACGGCGACGTCATTTGCTGCATAAGAGTTAGTGAGTACCCGAACTTTAATACCGTCTTCTGCCAGCTGGCTCAGCATTTTCGCACCTTGCTTTTCAGGAACAAAATAGGCCGAGATCAGATCAACACTCTGTTCTGGTTTATCCAGATATTTTAATAACTGAAAATTGAGTAAACCTTCCTTTTTTGCTTTTGCTTTAATTTTTTCAGGTGGATCTTTAACGACTTCTGCTTTTACCCAGTCAAAACCAATTTTATGATAAAGCCATTCATCAAATGCTTTAGAACGGTTCGTCAGATCCAGATAGTTTTGTACACTCACTTCCTGATTATGGATGTCGAGCTGACGTTTTAAGCTTTCATAGCGTAAATGATGTCGCTGTGCACTGACAATTTCCTTAACCGGATAGGCATAATCATCATTCCAGTAGTCATCAAAGGAATGCACAATATCATCAACTGCTGACCCTAGCAGCATGACATCAACATCTGAGAACTGATAGGTTTCACTAACGTTATAGTACTGGTTGCTCATGTTACGTCCACCGATCAGGGCAATTTGGTGGTCAGCAATAAAACTTTTATTATGCATACGCCGGTTGATGCGTTTTAGGTCAAGCACCATGTCCATGGCACGGTATTTCCGGAAGCGATACGGATTAAATAGTTTAATTTCAATGTTTTTATGTTGTGATAACGCTAAATAAATTCCTTCCATGTTCTTGGCATTGTTATCATCTATCAGGAGCCTGACTTTAACACCGCGGTCTGCAGCACGAATCAGGGCATGCAGAGCCAGTGCACCAATCCGGTCGTTATCCCAGATGTAGTATTGTAAGTCTAAAGATTTTTCAGCTTTATCGATGAGACGCAGACGTGCTGCCAATGCTTCAAGTGGATCATATAGCACATGGTAACCGGTCAGGCCCGGATTCTGTTCACGTAGTGGTGTAACGATCTGCGAAAGGCTGGTTTGGCTTGCATCAATATCATGGGCGTACTGAGGAACCTGAGGCATTTGTCGAGGTAGCGTGGTACAAGCCGGAACAGTGAGCAGTAAACTGCAGCTCGCTAATAGCACAGCGCCAGACGAAGATTTCAAAGATCGTAAACGCATAAATAAGAGTGACCGATAGGACAGAAGAAACCGTAGCAATATGCTTACGAGTACAGAACTGAGCTAGAGTATAATTGGGTCGTAACAAAATATAAATATATAGCCCATTCGGGGCGATATGGATCAGAGATAGAGTATGCTGAAACTGACATCCCTAGTATTTTACTTTTATCTGAGCTTTGGACTCATTGCGCTTTGGGCAGTCTCTCAAGCCTGGATCAGCCAGTCGCGTACCGAAACGATTCATCCTTTTAAAGCTTTTGTGCATCTATTGGCTTTCTATCTTTCTTATCTGCTTTTTCCCTTATTCTTTTTTAGCCTGTATGCAGGCTGGAGTGGTTATTTCAATATCCATGAAGCTGTATTTGTCTTTCTTCTCAGCAGTGTGCTGATCTATGCACGTTTTATTGAGCCTCATTTAGTGCATGTACATCGGCACCAGTTCTCTTTAAATCCTGAAAAACCTTTCCAAAAACCGGTTAAGGTTGCTCTGGTTGCTGACTTGCATATAGGTTTATTTTCCGGACATGAACGCCAGCTTAAGATTATTGTAAATAAAATTAATCAGGAAAATCCTGATATTGTTGTGGTTGCCGGAGACTGGACATATGAACCTGAAAACCAGCTGGCAAAAGAACTTGAGATGTTGCGTGAGATTAAGGCCCCCGTATATTCGGTGACCGGAAATCATGACGAACAGTATCCGGGACCGCCTATTCAGGAATTATTACGACACGCATTAGAGAGTAATAATGTCATCGACATTGAGGGGAAGATTGTTGAATTTGATGAATTCCGACTGATTGGAGTAGGTGACTTGTGGGCAGGTAAAACAGACATGCGCTTACTTCCAGAGTTACCTCAAGACAAGCCTTGGTTAATTTTGTCGCATAATCCAGATACAGTAGATATGGTACCTGCTTTACCGACACGTCCCCTCATGCTTTCAGGCCATACTCATGGTGGACAGGTCGAATTGCCTTGGGTAACCAACTATATTATGAAGAAAGTCTCGATACTGGGGCATAAACGCGGTTTGTACAAGCACGAACATGCAGATGTATTTGTAACGGTAGGGACTGGAATGGTTGGGGTACCTTTTCGTTTTCGTGTACCGCCAACTATTGATATTATTGAATTAATTTGATACAGGCAGATTCATCATATAAAAAAGACGGGAGAAGCCCGTCTTTTTTATAACTGCTTCAGCTTAGATCTGGTTATTTACATCTTCATTTTTAGTTTCACGGATCAGCATAAACGCAATCAGTGAAAGAATAGAAGCAGCTGAGAGATAATAACCAACTGCTGCCAGGCCATAATTTTCAGCCAGTTTAGTCGCAATCAGCGGTGCAAATGATGCACCGAAAATACCTGCGAGGTTAAATGTTAAAGCAGAACCGGTATACCGTACTGAAGTCGGGAACAGCTCAGATAAAACCGTACCAATTGGCCCATAAGTCATTCCCATAATTGCAAGGCCGGTACATAAGAACAGGAATACGACCAAGGTACTACCTGATTCCAGCATGGAAGAAAATACCAGACCAAATAAGGCAGCCGCTATACATACCCCAATAGAAGTAGCTTTACGGCCAAACTTTTCTGCAAATACTGCAGAGAGTGGAATAAAAGCAGCAAAACATAAAGTTGCAATCAGTTGCAGTTCAAGAAACTCACCCCGTGAATAACCTAACTGTGTTGTGGCCCAGTTCAATGCAAATACAGTGGTTAGATAAAAGACAACAAAGGTACAGATCGCAGCCACAGTACCTAAAACCAGCATTGAAAAGTGCTTGGTAAATACTTCTTTAAATGGAATGTTAACTTCTTTCTGTTTATCAAGCACCTTCTGAAAAGCAGGGGTTTCATGTAATTTCAATCGGATATACATACCTACAATAACCAGTGCTGCACTTGCAATAAAAGGAATACGCCAGCCCCATTGCAAAAATGCTTCTTCAGACATCAGAGCGCCTAGGAGCAGAAACGAGCCAGTCGCCAGAATAAAGCCAATTGGAGCACCAAGCTGAGGAAACATGCCATACCAGGCACGCTTGCCTTCTGGTGCATTTTCAGTAGCCAGCAATACTGCACCACTCCATTCACCCCCCAGCCCCAAACCTTGGCCCAGACGGCAAAGTGCCAATAATAACGGAGCTATAATACCAATCTGTGCATAGGTAGGTAATAAACCAATACAGACTGTGGAGATACCCATCGTCAGAAGGGCAGCTACCAGTGTTGCCTTACGGCCAATCCGGTCACCGAGATGGCCAAATAGTGCTGCACCAATTGGGCGGGCAATAAACGCAATAGCAAAAGTCGCTAAAGACTGGAGTACTGCCGCGCTACCGATTCCTGCCGGAAAAAACAGGTGAGGGAAAACAATCACTGCGGCAGTCGCATAGATATAAAAATCAAAAAATTCAATCGTCGTGCCGACGAGGCTCGCGAATAAAACACGAGCCTTAGAGTTAGTCGCTACTTCGGTGGTAGCAGCTGTAGTAGTTGATGACGCCATGGGTAACCTTACACTTCGTAAAAATAAATATTAGTTTTAAAAGCGTAATCTTTTTAAAAAAGGCGTAATTTCTTAAAAAAACAACGAAAATTAATCCATTAATCTCGTTCAGGGTCACTGAAAAGTGAGTACAAATGAATTAGATTACGTAAAGATAGATCGCCAGGAAGTGTAATCCTGCGCCTAACAATACAAAAATATGCCAGATAGCATGAGTATATCTTACTCTTTTTAAGGCATAAAACAATGCACCAATCGTATAAGCCAAACCACCTGCAATTAAAAGGGTTATGGTCTGTTTTGACAGGTACTGTCGCATGTCATCCATAACTAGCAATGCCATCCAACCCATCAACAGATAGGCCAGCAGGGAAATCTTTTGAAAACGGTGAATAAAAATCAATTTAAATACTGTGCCAATACCAGCAATGACCCATAAGGCAATAAGCAGGTTATGTGCTTTAGTGGTAGGCAATGCAATACTTAAAAAAGGCGTATAAGTACCTGCAATGAGATAATAAATGGCTGTGTGGTCCAGTTTCTTGTACCAGAATCTGCGCTGCTCGGTTCTGGAAAAGTGATATAACGTTGAACTTGTGAACAGTAATACCATGCTGCCTGCATATATCCATAATCCAATCCACTGGCCAGTCGGGAGATCACTGCCTTTTATGACCATCAGGACACCGGCGATCACGGCAAGTACTGCACCGACTGCATGGCTATATGCATTAAACTGTTCTTCTCTTGGATGATAAGATTCCGCAAGTGGAGAAGTCATAAACCAACCAATATATTTAAAAGTACAAGTGTATATTAATGCAGTTTTGCTTTTCAGGTAAGAACATTTAAAATTATTACTAATTTATCTAGGATTCTTTCCATGACATCTCCTGAAAGCTTTTCTGAACAGGAACAGCAATTTTTAAAAGAATTTCAGCAATCCCTTGATTTAAATCATTTTGAACGTCTGATATTAAGTCAGTATCAAGGTAAGCTTGAGGGGCTGCAAAAGATTACTTTCCGTCTGGTTGAGCTGCAAAATCAAGTAAAACTCTCTGGCCTGTATCATTATCAGACTCAAGATGTCACAAAAAACTATACTCTAGAAGAGGCAGTGCTGCACATTACATCTCTGCTTCATGACTGTAAACAGGCTAACCTGCTGATTGCATCTCATGAACTACAGCTGAAGAAAAACAAGAAAAAGGTCATGCTTACCCGTACAAAAAGAAAAGACATAACCAGCAAAGATACACCACTTATTACTCATGACCGGGAAAAGCAGCGTTATGTTGCACAAGATCGCCTATTTTTAAAATATTTAGGAATTACCGACGAAAAGGCCCAGATTATTCCGAGCATGGCGCGTAAATGGAAACAGATTAATAAGTTTATTGAAATTTTCTCAGGTGCTTTTGAACAGATTACTACACAAGATAAAGTACGAATTGTTGATTTTGGTTCAGGCAAGGGCTATTTAACCTTTGCTCTATATGACTATCTGCAAGAACAGAAACAGAAATTGCCTTTAATTACCGGAGTAGAACTGCGGCCTAATCTGGTCAGTTTCTGTCAGGAAATCGCACAGAAATCTGGATTTGAACATCTTGATTTTTTTGAAGGAGATGTGCGGACCTATCATCCTGAGCATCTTGATGTCATGATTGCCCTGCATGCCTGCGATGTGGCAACCGATTTTGCCATTCATACCGGTATCCGTTTAAATGCATCCATGATTATGTGCGCACCATGCTGTCATAAAGAATTACGCCCTCAGCTAGAAAGTCCTGAGGTTCTCCAGCCAATGCTGCAATTTGGAATTCACGCCGGACAACAGGCCGAGATGCTGACAGATACTATCCGTGCCTTATTACTCAAAGCTTATGGCTATGATACCAAAGTCTTTGAATTTATATCTTTAGAACATACCAGTAAGAACAAAATGATACTCGCGACCAAGCGCAAGAACTTCAAGCAGCCTGACCAGTCTGTACTGGAACAGATCAGGGCTTTAAAGGAGATGTATGGTATCCGCAAGCATTCTCTGGAACTGTTGTTAAATGACCAATGGGATCAACAGGATATTGGTTGCAAATGTTAACCTGGAAAATCTGTTCAGTCTTTAACTAAGCACTAGTGCACTGTGAACCAGAATGAAATAGCGCAAAACTGAAAATATTATAAAAGCCTTGGACTATCTCAAGGCTTTCCATGCCTCAATAGCCTGCAGACCCACATCTAATCCCACTTCATAGGTATATTGCAGTTTTCGTTTATCCTTGCAGAGACGGTTGGCAAGCCGTTTGTCATCTGGTGGGCAGATTTCCAGAATCTTTTGTGTCACCGGTGCAGTTTGAGCCTGTCGAATGAACTTTACCGACTGATTATAGCGTTCACAGCGTTCTTGCAAACTTAAGGCAAATCCTTGATTCTTTTTAACTATATATTTTGCCAGAAACTGGTCACCCTTACTGCTGGCTTTAAAATAGTTTTTTGGCCGGGTACGAATCACCATTAGTTGCGTAACATCAGGCTGGGCTGCTGCCCACTGTATTGGCAGGGCATCTGCTACGCCACCATCGAAATAAGGTTTACCATTTACCAGTACGGGTTGACGGGTCAGTACCGGGATGGAACTAGACGCACGTAATCCGTCGAAAATGTTCTCCTGGCTGGCACGTACATATTCAGCATGGCCATGAATGGCATGAGTCAGAACCATATAAAAATCTGGATTTTGCCTGAACAGTGCATTCTGATCCAAAGGTGATTCCTGTTCAACAACATCCCACATCCACTGCATGTCTAGCAGATCACCCCCTTTAAGAAAACGGCCATAGTGGATGAACTCACGGCGCAGGGAATGATCCAGATAAATATCAATATTCCTTCCTATCTGGCCTGCAAGATAGTTGGCTACATTGGTTGAGCCAGAAGAAACCCCGACAAATAAACTGAAAGGATTAAAATCATGTTTTAAGAAAGCATCGAGCACACCACAGGTGAAAGAGCCGCGCATACCGCCGCCCTCTACTACAAGTGCATTACGTGTTAGATCTGTCATATGCTTTTAATTCATCAGTTTAATGAGAATGTTCCTGATCACCGTGGCTATGTTCAATATGTTCGCCCGGAGCGGTTGAGGTTTCAGTAGAGGGCTGATCCGGCTGCTGAGTTGCATTAGCCTTTTGCTGGTTAGCCTGTGCTGCCTGCATGGCTTCAGGTGACATGGCCGGTGCATTTTTAAAGGCATGCTGCTGAGTATTTTTTTGCTGCTGACTTGGCATATAGTCTGGCTCATTGGTTACAGCCAGATAAAAAAAGCCCATAAAGAAACAGCCTAGAATCACGGCAACAATCAGTGCTTTCCAGCCCCATGGAGAATGCTCAGGAGAAGAATGATCTACCATAATAAATATCCAAAGTAAGAAAAAATACTGACTAAACTGGGTATAGTTATAGCATAAAACTGTCAAGAAATAGACTGGGGATTTCTAATATACTGAAAATGAAAAAAGAATTTTTTGTTTAAAATATAAAAGCTAAAAATGGTTAAATATGAAATGTCTACATGAGAAACAAAAAAGACGCGCAATCGCGTCTTTTTGTTCTGATCATTAAGCAGCGATTGGTAGTCCAGATTGTGCATGTTGTCTTAATCGCTGTGGTGGAGCAAAACGCTCGCCATATTCTGCAGCCAGCTGTTCAGCACGAGCCAAGGCGCGTTCCAATCCGTACTGGTTCAGGTACTGTATGGCACCACCGGTCCATGGTGCATAACCGATGCCAAAGATAGAGCCTACATTGGCATCGACTACAGATTCCAGCACACCTTCCTCTAAACAGCGTAATGTATCTAGAGCCTGCACAAAAAGAAAGCGTTCAATCAGCTCCTGCTCTGGTACTTCCTTATTTTTATTCCAGCGGCTCAAGCCTTTCCATAAATATTTTTTACCTTGTGCCGGATATTCATAAAAACCCTGACCTGCGGCTTTACCCTTACGGTCAAATTCATGAATCATGGTTTGAATCACTTCATCAGCCGGTGTCAGGGGTAAATCTTGAGCTATGGCCTGTAACGCTTTACGGGTTTCTTTTGCGACATGCTCGCTTAAAGTCAGTGAAACTTCATCCTGAATTGCGAGTGGACCGACGGGCATACCTGCCTTGAGCGCTGCCATTTCTATACTCGCCGGATGGATTCCTTCAGCCAGCATGCGCAGACCTTCCTGTACAAACTTGCCAAACACCCGACTGGTAAAGAAACCACGACTATCATTGACCACAATAGGAGTTTTACCAATCTGCTGCACAAAGTCATAGGCTTTAGCCAGTGTGGCTGCCGAGGTCTGCTGTCCCTTAATAATTTCGACCAGTTGCATTTTGTCGACCGGGCTAAAAAAGTGCAGACCAATAAACTGCGCAGCATTACGACTGGCCTGTGCCAGATCAGAAATGGGTAGGGTCGAGGTATTTGATGCCATCACACCCGTTTCATTTAAATAGATTTCTGCTTGCTGGGTAACCTGTGCTTTAAGCTGTTGATTTTCAAATACAGCTTCTATTACCAGATCACAACCTTCCAGGGTGCTCATATCAGCTGTAGGATGGATCAACTGTAAAATCTGGTCACGTTTTTCAGCACTCATACGGCCTTGACTGACTTTTTTATCAAGCAGTTTCTGGCTGTAGGCTTTACCCTTTTCAGCATTTTCTATAGATACATCTTTGAGTATTACTGAAATTCCTTTAATTGCAATTGCATAGGCGATTCCTGCTCCCATCATGCCAGCGCCTAAAACAGCTACCTTTTTAGCCTGCCATTTTTCATATCCTGCCGGACGGCTAGCCCCTGACTTGATGGCATTTAAGCCATGCCAGAACGTTCCGATCATATTTTTAGACACCTGTCCGGTGGCCAGATATGTAAAAGCGCGTGATTCAATCGTAAGTGCAGTATCAAAGTCGACTTGTGCACCTTCAACAGCTGCTGCCAGAATCGCTTCAGGGGCAGGGTAGCAGCCTTTCGTTTTATCAGTCAGTATGGCTGGAGCAATCGCCAGCATTTGGGCAACCGCAGGGTGTTTTGGATCTCCGCCCGGAATCTTGAAGCCTTTAACATCGAAAGGCTGCTGTGACTGCGGATGAGCCTGAATCCAGTCAAAGGCCTTTTGTAATAGTTCTTCTTCATGATCTGCCGTATCATGAATTAGACCCAGTGATAAAGCTTTTTCTACACCAAACTGTTTTCCTTCAATTAAATAAGGCAGGGCAGTTTGAATGCCCAGCAGTCGGATCATCCGGACAATACCTCCACCTCCCGGTAACAAACCCAAGGTCACTTCAGGTAAGCCGAATTTGGTTTTAGAGTCTTTTAAAGCGATACGGTAATGGCAGCCAAGTGCCAGCTCCCAGCCACCACCTAAAGCTGTACCATTTAAACAGGCAACCACTGGAATACCCATAGTTTCGATATAGCGTAAATCTGCTTTGAGTTTTTGTACCATATGAAAAAATTCAGTTGCCTGTGCCGGTGTGGTAGTCACCAGCTCGTCAAGATCTCCACCGGCAAAGAATGTTTTTTTGGCTGAACGGAAAATAATACCTTTTACTTCAGTTTCAGCTCTGAGCTGCTGAACAACTTTATCTAGCGATGCACGGAACTCGGCATTCATGGTGTTAGCTGACTGGCCGCTGGAATCTAGGGTCAGCACTACAATCTGGTCTGTATTCTTTTCGTATTGAATTGCGCTCATGTTATTCTCCTTATACGCGCTCGATAATAGTAGCAATTCCCATGCCGCCGCCGACACATAAAGTCGCCAGGCCACGTTTTTTATCCTGACGCTCCAGTTCATCCAGTAAGGTCCCAAGAATCATGGCGCCAGTTGCACCTAGCGGATGTCCCATTGCAATTGCACCGCCATTGACATTTACTTTGGCTGGGTCAACCTTGAGTTCATGAATAAAGCGCATGACCACTGCTGCAAAAGCTTCATTGACTTCAAACAGGTCAATATCATCAATACTCAGTCCAGCCTTTTTTAGTGCTTTACGTGCAGCAGGTGCTGGCCCGGTTAGCATGATCGTCGGATCGGTGCCAACCAGAGCAGTCGACAAGATTTTAGCTCTAGGTTTCAGATTCTGTTCTTTCACTGCTTTATCAGAGGCAATCAGTACCAGTGCAGCGCCATCAACGATACCAGAAGAGTTTCCGGCATGATGTACATGATGAATCTTTTGTGCTTCCGGATATTTTTGTAGGGCTACTGCATCAAAGCCCATTTGGCCCATCATTTCAAAGCTCGGATTAAGTTTGGCTAGCCCTTCAGCCGTGGTATTCGGCTTGATAAATTCATCTTCTGCCAGAATGACAACACCTGCTTTGTCCTTAACCGGTATTACAGACTTTTTGAAATAACCACTGGCCTGTGCTTGTGTAGCTTTCTGCTGTGAATGTAGCGCAAAGTGGTCTACGTCTTCACGGGTATAACCGTCCAGTGTAGCAATTAGGTCAGCTCCGATACCCTGTGGCACAAAACCACTGTATAAATTGGTTTCCGGGTCAAGTGCCCAAGGTCCACCATCTGAGCCCATCGGTACACGTGACATAGACTCGACACCACCTGCCACCACCAGATCCTCCCAGCCAGAGCGAACCTTCATTGCCGCCATATTGACCGCTTCAAGGCCTGAAGCACAGAAGCGGTTAATTTGTACACCGGCAACGTCATCATTCCAGCCCGCCGCGACAGCTGCGGTTTTGGCAATATCTGCCCCTTGGTCACCTACAGGCGTTACACAGCCCAAAACAATATCATCAACTTTAGAAGTATCAAGCTGATGACGATGCTGTAATTCGTTGAGTAATCCGGTGAGCAGACTGATCGGTTTAACTTCATAAAGTGAGCCGTCTTTTTTCCCTTTTCCTCGCGGGGTGCGAATGGCATCAATAATATAAGCCTCGCTCATAATTTTTCCTTTTTATATTGAATGACTGGTTTTTCTAATTTTTGAGTGTACTGCAAAGCAAACAGAGTGCAATGACGAGAACGAATCAGGCTAAATGTTGGTTTTTGCCAATACTGAATATAAATAATTATAAAAAAGCCCAAGTGTTTACACCTGGGCGGAGGAAAACTCGGAAATTGAGTTAAGACTTAATGATAACCATGTAATTGGCGGTACAGACCCGGGGTGACACCAGTCCATTTCTTGAAAGCGCGGTGGAAGGTGCTGGTTTCACTAAAACCGACCTGCTGTGCAACATCTTCCAAGGTTAATTCCGGATTAAGCAGCAGGTGAATGGCAGCATCGCGGCGTAAGGCATCTTTAACTCCCTGATAACTTTTACCTTCTGCAGCCAGACGGCGGCGCAGGGTCTGCGGTGACAGATAAAGCATGGAAGCAACATCGTTTAAGGTTGGCATCTCTTCGCCAATCTGGCTCTTTAACACATCACGAATACGCGATGTAAGAGAATTTACATTTTTGAATTTCACCAGCAGTTGTGCTGGCGCAGTTTTCAGGAACTCTTCCAGTGACTCATCATTCTGACGGATGGGCAGGTCCAGATAGTCGGCAGCGAAAGTTACTTCAGTACGTGGTGCATCAAACTGCATGACCGGCGCAAAAAATAGCGCATCATATTCATCTGCATGGGCAGGGCGGCCATAACCAAAATGTACCCGTTCTAGCGGTATGCGGCGTCCGATCAGCCAAGAAGCCAGACCATGCCAGATCATCAGCATACTTTCAGTAATAAAGTGGTCCGGGTCCATACTTTTAGGAATTAATGGCACCAACCGTGCTTCATGCTTGTCACGCTCTAGCGTAACTGACCATTCATCACCAAACAGCTTATAAAACTGTGAAGAAAGTTCTAGTGCATCACCGAGAGTTTTGGCATGTATAATCAGCTGGCACATAATGGCAAAAGTGCCGAGCCGACGTGGCTGTACGTCAAAACCGACGTGTTCATCCTGAGTGACCATCCATAGCATTTTAATGAAACGGGTGTACTGTTCAGGCGAGATACGAGCTTTCGGCTGGCGTAGCAGTTCGGCCTCGATACCGACATGTGAAAGTAAGGTTTCTACATCCATGCCGAGGCGTTTTACACCAGTCAGAGCCGCATTGACGAAATGGATACTGATCGTATCGCGGCTCATGTTAAATCCTTCAGTCTCTTTTATGTTCACGTGTGGTTGACCTAAATGACGCTAAAAATTATTTAATTGGCAATTTACAATAGGTAGACTACCATTTTTACATGATAAATTGCCGAAATGATCAAGGTAAATGGCTGAACATGACATTGTTTACCCGATTTTATCTTTTTAAGATGAAATGAAACCTTATCTGGATAAAACAATAATGACTACCCCTTTAAATGGACTGAAGGTACTGGATTTCTCGACTTTATTGCCTGGACCTTTTGCCAGTTTGTATCTGGCCGATCTCGGTGCAGAAGTTATTCATGTCGAGTCTGCAACTCGCCCCGACTTGATCAGGCTTTTACCGCCTTATGCTAATGGACAGGCAACTGCACACAGTTATTTAAACCGTAATAAACAGTCAGTAACTCTGGATTTGAAAGATAAGACCAGTATTGAACTGATCAGGCAAAAAATAAGTGAATTCGATATTGTAGTGGAGCAGTTCCGGCCAGGCGTAATGAAACGTTTAGGCTTAGACTATGCTGTACTGGCCGAACTTAATCCGCGACTGATTTATTGTTCAATCACTGGCTATGGTCAAGATGGTCCTTATAGGGACCGGGCAGGACATGATATTAACTACCTTGCTGTTGCTGGTATCGCAGGCCATAGCGGACGAGAAAAAGATGGTCCACCCCCTCTGGGCATTCAGGTGGCAGATATTGCAGGAGGCTCACTCCATGCAGTCATCGGTATTCTCACCGCAGTGATCGAGCGTCAGCAAAGCGGTCTCGGACAATATATTGATATTTCCATGACAGACTGTGTAGCGACTTTAAACAGTATGGCTGCTTCCGCTGCTCTGGCCGGGAAAACTCCGCAGATGCCAGAACAGGAACACTTAAATGGCGGCACATATTATGACTATTACCAGACTAAAGATGGCCGTTATCTATCTGTCGGCAGTCTGGAACCGCAGTTTATGCAAGGTCTGGCCCAAGTCTTGGATCTTCCTGTTCTGCTGGAAAAAGGTACTTCTTTTGATAGTGATGACCGAAAACAAGTCAAACAGGCTATTCAAGCCAAAATCTTAACGAGAACCTGGGCAGAGTGGAGTAATACTTTTGCAGCACTGGATATTTGTGTCGAACCGGTGCTGAGGCTGGATGAGGCCCTAAATTCTCCTTTAGCACAAGCCCGTAAATGGATTGTTCAAGTGCCTGTAGCAGCAGACCTGAAAAAAACCGAACCGCAGCTGGCTTGTCCTATCAAGTTCTCCCGATCACAAGCACGCTATACATTTAGCGGTCAGAGCCTAGGAGAGGGAAACTGGCCTGAATCGTCTCAGTAAATTGCACAGGAACAGGTAGAATAACAGCTGATCATCGTGTTTTGGCTCTTTATCAATAAAACCGCTATTAAATATGTAAAAAACGCATTTTGTTGATGAACCAAAGCTCGTTATGCTATCAGCCGTTATAATGAATCTAGCCGTACGCCATGTATTTATATACTGATTTCGATCAACAGCTGGTCAATGAACGCGTTGCACAGTTCCGTGATCAAACAGAACGCTATTTAGCCGGTAAACTTACCGAGGATGAATACCGTCCACTGCGCCTCCAGAATGGTCTATATGTACAACGTTACGCACCTATGCTGCGTATGGCAGTACCTTATGGCCTGATGAATTCCAAGCAGTTAAGAAAAATTGCTGAAATTTCAAAAAAATATGACCGTGGTTATGCGCATGTTTCTACCCGTCAGAACATCCAGCTGAACTGGCCGGCACTTGAAGATGTGCCTGACATTCTGGCTGAACTGGCAACAGTACAGATGCATGCAATCCAGACTTCGGGTAACTGTATCCGTAATACGACGACTGACCAGTATGCCGGTGTGGTTGCAGGCGAGATTGCTGATCCGCGACCAACTTGCGAGCTGATCCGCCAGTGGAGTACATTTCACCCGGAATTTGCTTTCTTGCCGCGTAAATTCAAGATTGCTGTTTCAGCACTTGCAGAAGTTGACCGCGCTGCGACTGCGTTTCACGATATTGGTGTTTATATCGTACGTAATGCACAGGGCGAGCTGGGTTATAAAATTATGGTAGGTGGCGGTCTGGGCCGTACTCCTATCATTGGCAGTGTAATCCGTGAATTCCTGCCACGTGAAGACCTAATTGCGTATCTGGAAGCAGTATTACGTGTCTATAACCTGCATGGACGCCGTGACAATAAATATAAAGCACGGATCAAGATTCTGGTTAAAGCCCTGACACCACAAGTATTTGCAGAGAAAGTCGAAGCCGAATTTGCACATACTCGTGAAAGTCTGAAAATTCAGCCAGAAGTTCTTAAAAAGCTGGATGAAGAATTCACACCATTTGATTACCAGAATCTGGCTGATGAAGACTTTACTGAACTGTTTGAAGCTCATCCTAAATTCAAGCACTGGTTTAATATCAATACCCATGCTCATAAAGTGCAGGGTTACCGTATTGTAACCATTTCGCTCAAGCGTGCTGGTGTGGCGCCTGGTGATATGACTACGGAAGAGATGAATCTGATTGCTGACCTGG
Organism: Acinetobacter sp. UBA6571; assembly: GCF_002434085.1. Lineage (NCBI taxonomy): Bacteria > Pseudomonadati > Pseudomonadota > Gammaproteobacteria > Moraxellales > Moraxellaceae > Acinetobacter > Acinetobacter sp. UBA6571. Next base: position 25,769 of record NZ_DJJJ01000058.1, read on the forward strand.
CAGACCGTTATACATTTGGTGAACTGCGTACTACGCACGAGCAGAATATTGCGCTGGTCGATGTGCCGCAAAGAGACCTGTTTGAATTATGGCAGACTCTTGATGCACAGAACCTGGCACGTGCACATATCGGATTCCTGACAGATATTATCTGCTGTCCGGGCGGAGATTTCTGTTCACTGGCAAATGCCAAGTCTATTCCGATTGCTGAAGCGATTACCCGCCGTTTTGAAGACCTGGATACGCTGTATAATCTGGGTCAGCTTGATCTGAATATTTCAGGCTGTATGAATGCCTGTGGTCATCACCATGTCGGTAACATCGGTATTTTAGGGGTAGACAAAAAAGGCGCTGAGTTTTACCAGATTACACTCGGTGGTAATGCTGACCATGACGCTTCTATTGGCGATATTCTCGGGCCTTCATTTGCAGCTGAAGTGGTACCAGATATTATTGAAGAAATCTTAAATACATATCTGGATTTGCGTACAGACAATGAAAAATTCATTGATACTTACCGCCGCGTAGGAATTCAGACCTTTAAGGAGCGTGCATATGCTTAATACAGCATTACCTGTACTTTATAAAGATGGCACGATTGCGGATAATACCTATCAGCTGATTGGTGAAGATGGTCAGTTACCTACGGGAGATGTCCTACTGACTACAGCACAGCTGGAGCAGCTGGCACAAGTACAAGGTAAAAAGGCACTTTATTTGACAGTCAATGACTCACCAGAAGATCACCAGTTTCCGTTAAATGCACTGGATGCCATCTTTATTGAGTTTGCCGGTTTTAATGATGGCCGTGGTTATTCCTTTGCAGCGTTACTGCGTCGTCAGGGCTTTCAAGGTGAACTACGTGCAGTAGGTGATATTTTTAAGGACGTTTTGAACTATATGAAACGTTCCGGCTTTGACAGTTTCGTGGTTAAGGAAGGTAAAGATGTTGAGGAAGCTGCGGCTGGTCTGCAAGACTTTACTCATCCTTATCAGGCCTCGACGGGCGTAGGACAGGCAAATTATCAGACGGGCCTTTTCCGTTAATTTCAAAACTTGTAAATAAAAACCGGGCTATATGCCCGGTTTTTTACATCTAGTCTAAAGTTTAATAAACATCACGGCGATAGCGGCCATTTTGGCGAAGATCATCCACACAGCATTCACCCAAAATATCGATCAGGGCCTGATCTACATCGCTTGCCATTCCGTTAATACTGCCGCAGACATAAATTACTGCGCCACGTTCAATCCAGCTTTTTAGCTCTTCGCTATGTTCACGTAAAATATGGTGTACATAAATACGCTGCTCCTGATCACGTGAAAAGGCCAGATCCAGACGTTGCAACATACCTGTAGTTTGCCACGCTTCTAGGGTAGACTGATAGAAGTAGTCACAGTTGCGTTGGCGCTCACCAAAAATCAGCCAGTTTTGCGTATAGTCTTGGCGTACACGGCTGTGCAGCAGGCTCATCAGTCCTGCGATACCTGTTCCATTACCAATACAGATAATTGGACGATTATCATCGATCAGATGGAAAGATTCATTGGTACGAATGCGTAGTGCCACCGGTGAGTGTAAGGGTACATGCTTGGTCAGCCAGCCTGACCCCAAACCAAGACCATCTGCTCCTTCACACTGACGTACCACCAGACGCAAAACCTGCTGTGAAGGTATACTGGCAATCGAATACTCGCGTGAAGGCAGGGCAGGTAACTGTTCCAGTAACTGATCAACGCTATTAAAGACTTCAACCGTTCCGGTCAGGTCACGATCCCATAAAGCCTCTGCAAGGCTCATATTTATTGAATTTACTTGCGTATTGCCATCCAGCTGATGCTGGTTCAGAAAGTCTTGAATACGTGCTTGGCTATTGCCCGGCTGTATCTCGGCAATATCGCCCGCCTGCCAGATTACATCATGCTTGGCTTTCAGCTCGACATTATAGGCCGGACGACCCAAGCTGCCCGGATTAAGCAGCTCGCGCTTATCCAGTATCCACTGGTCAAATACTTTTTCAATATTCATGTTGCTTAAATCAAGCCGGGTAGCCCGAGCCAGGGCCTGATTCCAACGCTGAATATCTTCATTACTGCCATTATTAACTTCAATAACATCAAATAGGGGATGAGCACCAGAGCGTTTTAACCAGTGATTCACTTCATGCCCAAAGCTGCAATAACTATCAGGATATTCCTGTGAACCCAAGGCCAGAACAGCATAGTTCAAGTGGCTTAAATCCAGATCACTCTTCATTAGCTTTTTAACAAAACCAGTAGCCAGATCTGGAGCTTCACCAGTACCGTAGGTACTCACTACAAATAGTACATGCTCTACCTGTTTAAGGTCAGTCTCATATAGCTGCTGTACCGGTTTGACAGTAACCGGTTGTCGGGCTTCCTGTAAGCTGGTTGCAGTACGCCACGCCAGCTGTTCAGACATACCAGTTTGAGTAGCATAGGTAATCAGCCAGGATTTTGCATCCGGATCAATAGAATGAGCAGTACTGCTGTTACGTGCAGCTTGGGTCAGTTTTTTCTGCTTGCGGCGTTTTAAATACAGCATCCAGCCTGTAACAAAGAAGAGTGGCATGGCCAGTGCTGCCAGCATAACCAAAAACTGATAAACCGGTCCAAAGAAACTGCCCCGGTGCACAGGTAACATGCTGCTCATGATTTTTTCATTCAGCTTTTTATCTTCATAAAGCTCAAGATTTTCAAGTTGAGATGTCCGATAATCGAAGACTGCTTTATTGCGGGCGCGCTCATGTTGAGGCACAGCATCTGTAAAGGACAGCTCAATTTTACCATCCGGTTTTTTAGGTAATGTCAGGGTCAGACTTGAATATTCACGTTCAATTTGTGCATTAAAGCCTGTCCAGGCTTGAGTCAGTGCCAATTGAACCTGTTCGGGAGGAAGGCCCTGACCACGCTTACGATCAGCTTCACGGTCACCTGTCTGCTGTCCACCGCTTCTACCGGTAGACGCTTGCAATTCTTTTTCTTGCCCTCGTGGCTGGTTACCTCCCTGTAAAGCAGGCTGTTCACGTTCTACACCCAGTACCTTAAACATACCATTACGCCACCACTCATATGACCAGAATAAGCCGGTACAGGCCAAAATCAGATAGAAGATCACTACCCAAGTCCCAACTACGGCATGCAAATCCCAGATAAAGTTGCGTCCCTTTAAGCGGGGTTTAATGAAAAACCACTGACGCCATGAATGTTTTTTGGGCCAGCGCAAATAGAGTCCGCTTAGCACAAAGAAAATCAGCATTAATGTACAGGCACCGGTAATCTGTTTGCCGACCGGGCCTACTGTTAGATTACGGTGCAGCTGCTGAATAAACTGGAAAAACTTGCGTCCTTGAATTTCAGGTAGAACTTCTGCGGTATAGGGGTTTACCATCATGTTATAACCGCGGCGCTCTCCTTTTTTCTCGATATTGACTGTAGAAGAAGCAGCTGGATCAGTGTCGACTGTAATACTGTTAATTTTAAGTTCAGGCGACTGCTGATGGAAATGTTGATACAGCTCGGCAGGTGTCAGCTTGTCACGTTGTTCGGCCTGAACTACATAACTGTCCTGATTAATCCATTTTAAGATTTGCTGTTCATAGGAGTAAATTGCTCCCGTTACTCCCATAATCGAGAGAATCAGCCCCGCAGTAATCCCCAGAAACCAGTGAACTTGGAAAAATGTTTTTTTAAACATGTGCGTAGTGGAATTATCATGTGCCAAGAATGGCACCGATTATAAACAAAAATTAAGTAGATAAAATGGATTTTGCGATTAATAGACATTCTCATTATCATTTATTTTAAGTAATTTATAAAAAACCTCCATAAGCAGGAGGTTTTTTAACTCTGAATTTTAAAATACTCAGATGGTTTTAGGTTCACCCACCGCTTCTTTGAGATGCTTGCGAATAACGGCAAAAGAGAAATTCTTGCTGTCCATACGCTTTGGCAGGATATATGCACCTGGCTGATCTTTTACTTTAAAATTCATCAGAATAAAGTCCGGCGCATCATACCATTCATAAACATCTTTCCAGCCGATGGTTCCTACACCTTCCTGCATACCCATTTTCTGGCGCATAACAATGCCATGTGGCTGAACGCCCAAACGAATTCCCTTGATTTCCTGAACCGGAAATTCAGTCATTTTGCGCTTAACATACCACTCCAGACCATATTTGCGTACCAGCAGGTAAAGCGCTACACCAACCAGAGCTACCCAGCAGAAAATGGTTGAGTAGTTTTTAAGAAAGATAATACCCAAAATAGCCAGAACGGCAATTACGCCCATAATGGCCCAGGCTTTCATACCGATCTTGTTGGTACTACGCCAGATCAGCAACTGAACCTGACGCTGTTCGGCTTCTGAAACTTCGTAATTGACCGGCTGTAAAGTATAGCTATAAGTATTTTTCGCGTTCATAGTGCAAATAATGAATGGTAAACTCTTCAAAGTTTAGCATTAATTCTGCCCGTTCAGGGAGTATATTGTGCCAATTTAAGACTGAATTACAAGGAAGCCAATTCGGTCGCAGCATTATCCTGCTCATTGCTAAGGCTTTGCTTGAGCGTACTGAGCTGTTGCAAAATACTGAGCATTAGTGAAAGTTGTTGCAGAATAATCAGAGACTTTTGATCTTCTTCATGATCTTGTCTGAGACGTTCGCGTGTTGCAATAAGTATATTCTGGGCACTCAGGTCTGGTGTCTCATCACGTAACAGGGCGCCGCGTATGTCATCTAGAGCCTGATCTAGCAGTTTAAGAATCTCTTGGTCTTTTACCTGTTCCCGATGAGCACCTAATGCCGCGATGTAACTTAAAAAGGTATGACTCAGACATAAAAATTCGAATGCCCGACTTTTCTGTAACGGATCAAAATCGGGTTCAGTTGCCAGGGTAGAAATGAGAGATGCCATTTCAGCATCGGTATTGTGCGCGCTACGGCGAACAATCCGATAGGTTAAACCATTGTTACGGCCCTCATGATATTGCTGAACGACTTCATTTAAATAGTCGCACTGTGCACTGAGTGCTCGCTGAATACTGCGTGGCAATCGGCGAAATTTCCAGTCAGGCCAGATAAAGCTGACACCGAACCATGCCAGCGCGCAGCCGATTAGGGTATCTATCATACGCGGTAAGGCGGCAGTAAATCCCATTCCGTCCAAGTTGAAGTTGATAAGGGCTAAAATGGTAATGAATGCAGTAGCTTGGGCATATTGTTTACTGCGCAGCTCAAAAAACAGAACGCCGCTTAATACCAGTAAACAAAGCTGGCCTTCTATTGAAGGTACAAAATATAAAATGGCATATCCAATAATAATACCGACCAGTGTACCTACAATACGCAAACGTAAGCGGCGCTTGGTAGCATTAAAGTTGGGCTGGCTTACAAACAGGGCGGTGAGCAAAATCCAGTAACCATATTGAATATTGGTGAGCTGTACGAACACATACCCTATAAACAGTACAATTGATAAACGCACAGCATGGCGAAACAGGACAGATTCTGGTGTCAGATGCTGTTTGATACGAATTACAATATCATCCCAGCCTTTTAAATCATCATCTTTAAGCTGGTTTTCAAGGTATCTGCTTCTTTCAACTACATAACGTTCAGTTTCAACATTGCGCAGCTGGGCATCAATCGATTTCAGGTTGCGATACAAGGCAAACAGTGCATTTACCCATACCTGATCATAATACTGTTCGTCCCGCAGCTTCTCTAATGAAATACGCAGATTTTCAAATGCATGCTTAAAGCGGCGGTTATGCTGGTACGTCGTCCGCTTTAAAATACTTTCACCCAAGTCTTTACAGGCCTTGCCCTGAATAGTGAGAATGCGCTGAAAACGAAACAAGATGTCACTATGTTCAAAGATTTTTGCCAGTTTCTGATAGTCAATATGAGCTGAGTCAACCCGCTCATGAATATCTTGGGCCGCAAAATAATAGTGCAGACTGCGACGGGTATCACGTTGACCCCGGTCACCTTTTAATCGGGTGAGCAGGGCAGTTTTCATTTCATTGAAAATACCCACAAGCTTGCCGTTTTCAAGTGACAGGTCAATCATACTTTGCTGATAGCTGTCGGGTGTCATATCAACATCAAACAGGGCAGATTTGGCAAACAGGAAATCACCCAGTGCCGAATAGCATTGGGAAAGTTTATCCTGTACCTGACGTACTGGAAATAGCAGGAAACTGATGGTGGAAATCACTCCATACCAGACTGCGCCTGCGACCAAGAGCAAAGGCTGGCTATACCAGTGATCAAACAGGTGTACTCCCAACATTGAGTAAACTGAAATAACCAGACAGCCATATGAAATAGTGGCATAACGCCGGCCCAGAGAACCGAGCAATATCCAGCCAATACAGGAAATGATCAGCCCAATTGCAAACAGGACTGGATAGGGAAACAGAAACTGGATAGAAGCAGCCGTGATAAAGAATCCGATATAGGTATAGACCAGATTCATAATCCTGACTGAAAAACGGTCATCAATATCACTTAGTGCAGCCGCGACTACACCCAAAGTTAAAGGAATGGTCGCCAGTTGCTGACCCAGCAGATAAGGCACAAATGCGGTTGCAGTAAAGGCAATAATCATGCGCACGTTATACATGAAGGACGTATTGTACGTGGCCTGCTGAACACGGGTAAGCCAAGCTTTCAATCGACACCTTTTTAAGAACAGGTTGTATAAAAATTATTCAAAGACACTGCATAATGTGAAACTTCACGAATCACTATGACAAATCATACTATGGAGCGTGTAAGCTTGTCTTTAATCTTATAAATTCATCAATCATCTATGGACCTATCCAAGGATAATAGTCGTTCGCACTACAGCTTACCGTGGCTGATGCTGCTGGCCTCGCTGACTGCTTTAGGCCCGCTTTCGATCGACATGTATCTGCCGGCTTTACCCGGCATGGCAGAGGAATTTGGCGTCAGTACACAAATGGTGGCCAATACCTTGCCAGCCTATTTCTTGGGACTTGCTGTCGGGCAGCTGATTTATGGTCCGGTCAGTGACCGTATTGGACGGAAAAAACCTCTCTATTTTGGTTTGCTTCTGTACGTCGTGGCCAGTCTGCTATGTGCATTCGCTACCAGTGAATGGAGCCTGATTTTCAGCCGAATATTACAGGCTCTAGGCGGATGTGTGGGTGTTGTGATTGCCCGTGCTGCAATCCGTGACCGGCTAGATGTTCAAGCTTCTGCACAAGCTTTTGCCAGTATGATGATTGTGATGGGAATCGCGCCTGTTATGGCACCGGCCTTAGGCGCCTGGCTCCTCATCTATTTTGAATGGCATGCTATTTTCGTTGCCTTAGCTCTGATTGGGGTAATTTGCTGTATTTGTGTCGCCTTATTTTTTAAGGAAACTCTGCAACCTGAACGTCGTTTAAAGTTAAGTGCGAGACAGGTGCTCAGTTTATATAAAACAATTTTTCAGGATAAAAGTTTCCGTGGTCCGATGGTGATTGGCTGTTTTACTGGCGCAGTGCTGTTTTGCTATATCAGTTCAGCTGCGTCCGTCCTGATTGATCAATATCATCTAAGTCAGCAGCATTTTGCCTATGCTTTCGGATTTAATGCCGTAGGGATTACCCTATTTTCATCCATTAATAAACGCTTGGCCCGAAATATGTCGATCATACAGCGTTTAAAGCTTGGTGGAATTCTCCAGTTAATGGGTGTTTTTATTCTGCTTGGTGCAGGACTGTATGACGATACTGCACTTGCTATTGTGATGTCAGGTCTGTTTCTGGCTGTCTCGGGTATTGGTTTTACCGGACCAAATGCAATGGCCTTGGCGATGGCCGAGCAGGGCAGTCGCGCCGGTACAGCCAGCGCAATCATGGGGAGTATGCAATTTGCCTGTGGCCTGCTTGGCGGATTAATCCTGAATTTTCTGTTCTGGAGCCCCCTGCTAAATATGGCACTGGTAATGCTGTTCTTTATCGTAATTGGTGTGGCCAGTATATTTAAAAGCAGAAACTCTCTAGCTCTTTAAGGATTAAAGTTAAAGGCATCTATATATAAAAGATCTCTTGTGGTTTAATCCAGAAAAACTGCAAAATTTTCTACCGGTTCGCGTGGAGTAATAAACGTATTAACCAGTGCTTCTGGGTCGGCGTAGCCTAGCGCAACTGCGCAAACCAGTTCTTCATCTTCCGCAGCGCCCAGAATTTCTAAAACCAGAGGGTGAAAATGATTCCAGGCAGCTTGCGGGCAAGTATCTAAACCGCGAGCTTTAGCGGCAACCATCACATTCTGAATCATCATGGAAATATCCATCTTCGACCCGATTCCCATAATTTTATTAACGGTAAAAAACAGGCCAACTGGTGCATCGAACAGTTTGAAATTACGTAACTGCTGCTCAGCCATTTTTTCTTTTTCTCCTTTTTGAATGCCTAGCAAACCATATAGTCCCCAGCCATTCTCACGACGCCGGTCAATAAAAGGGGAAATCCAGGTAGAGGGATAATAGGCAAAAGTTTCTTTATATTGTGCTGCCAGTTCTGGATGTTGACTGCTTTCAATCTGGGCCTGACATACGGCTTCAACTAGAGCATCACGCTTTTGGCCATAAACAACATATACTTTCCAAGGCTGAGTGTTGGTACCGGAAGGTGCATGGCTGGCTACTGAAAGAATATCCCGAATCAGTTTTGGGTCTACTGGAGTGGATAAAAATGCGCGGACTGAATGACGGGAAGTGATGGCTTCATCGACATGGCGAACTTGCTCAGGGTTCATAAAAATACCGGGTTCAGGCTGATTTATAGTTACTTCTACTATATACAATAGTCTTATAAATAAAATAATAGCTTTATATACCGGTTTATAACCTTAAGAATAATAAGGTATTTGTGTTTTATATCACAAAAAACGATCATAAATTTAAAAATAGACGTTAAAACTGATTTTAATAACAAAGAGAACTTGTTACATTAGCCCTAAGTAATACACATTATGTTACTAACAACGGAATTTTAGCGTTTTTATTTTAATTTTTGTAAGCATTTAAGTGCAGTATTTTTTAAAAGAGTTTGGCAGTACTTAAGGAATAGCATAATTGAACTTGCAGACTGACCTGGCCAACCTTGCACGGATGCGGACATAATAATATTTCTGGAGATTAGGATGAGCAAAGTATCTAGCCGAAAAGCTTTTCTGCCACAGGGACTCGCGGTTGCAGTTGCTGCACTGATGATGAACTCGGCACATGCCATGACAGAACAACAAGAACTTCAACAGCTTCGTGCTGAGGTTAAAGAACTCAAGGCATTGATTCACCAGCATTTACCTCAAGCTTCCAATCAGGGGCAAAATACTGTAGCACGTTCTCCAGCACTGCAAGCTACACCTCAAGTAGTCCCTTTTTCTCAGCAGTCTGGTAATAATGCCAGCCCGCCGGCACCTGCTACGCCTGCAACCGGTTTAACAGCCCGCACAGCAAATGGTGCGGAAGTTAAGCTTTACGGTTTTGTCCGTGGTGATGCAGCTTATCAGTTTGAAGGTGGAAGAGGGATCTTTAACCGCATTAATACAGTAACTCTGGACAATGCGCCAGATAAGGAAGCCACTGAAGATCGGTTTGATGCAACTGCGACTACTACACGTGTCGGAGTGGATTTTAAAACTCCAATCCAGGGTGCAGATATTGGGGGTAAAGTTGAAGTCGATTTCCGTGGTGGAAGCAGCAATGACACAGTACGTATTCGTCATGCCTACCTGACTTATAATGACTGGCTGTTTGGTCAGACTACTTCATCATTCCTTTCTTCTGAAACCACACCAGAAATGCTCGACTTTAATGCACCGCTGGGTATCGGAACCTACCGTACTCCGATGGTGCGTTATAGCCATACTCTAGATGCTAATACCCGGTACTTCCTGGGTCTGGAAAAAGGTAATGATGATAACCGTCTGCCAGCAGCTACTGCTAAAATTAACCATAAATTTGCTGATGGTGCAGGCGTAGTAACTGGTCGTGCGCTGTTACAGGAAGTGCGCGCGAGAGCTTTAAATAGCACAACAAATCAACCAGCGCCTTATTTCGATGAAACAGAATTAGGCTGGGGTCTGGCAGTGGGTGCCAACTTTAAACCAACTGACCAATTAACCTTAAATGCTGATTATTCTCATGTTAAGGGTGATGACAAGTTCCTGCTTTACACAGAAAACCGTTATACCCCTGAGGGCGATGGTATTGAGCTGAATGAATTTAATGCTGTGTCTTTAGGCGCAACCTACAAGTTCACACCGCAGTGGCGTAGTACCTTGGGCTACGGCGCAATATTCTATGATGACGCCAAAGCAACGGCAGCCAATAAAGAACCAAATGAAAAACTGCAGCAAGGCTGGTTAAACGTAATGTTTAATCCGGTTAAACCAATCACTTTTGGTGCTGAATATGTCTATGGTGAGCGTGAAACTACAACTGGTGTAAAAGGTAAAGATAATCGCATTGGCATGATGGCTAAATACGATTTCTAAATCATTGTAAATAAAATAAAAACTGAGGCACATGCCTCAGTTTTTTTATATTCAAATAAGAATTTTTCTTATATTTTCGACTAATTCCAATAAAAATGAAGTAAAAAGGTCAGACTAAGGTCGTAGATAAATTTGCAATCCCCCCAAGACATCCCTTAAAAAAAACTGCATAATCAGCAAATTTTTTAATCTGTACACCCAAGATAATTTAACTTCCATCGAGTCAACTTCTAGGTAGTATTCTATAGAAGAACTCATTCAACAGTTTGGAGCTTATAATGAGTTTATCTCTCAGTATTAAGCCTGTTCAGCAGTTTCAACATGTATTTACCCATACATTAAAGTTGCTGTGTTTTGCATCCCGGATGGGGGTCCAAATGCAAAGGCCATGTTTCTTCAATATAAGACAAGATGTAATACAGTCGAGTTTTGATACTTTCCGTTCTTAGATAGAACAGTTCATGTATCCTTAACTTAAAGACGCGATACATTCTTGTGATTACAGCATACTTTAATTTATTTGAAGTAAAGTTGCCTATAGATTATAAAATCGGCATTTTATATAAAATAAAGTATGAAGAAAGACATTAGCCATATTTGATGGATCTTCTTATGGAATTTACCTTTAATGCGTTTTACACGCTTATTGCAGCAGTAATTGTTTTACTTCTTGGCCGCTTCCTTGTAAACAAGATCGGTTTTCTGAGTCGTTATAACATTCCCGAACCTGTGGCCGGTGGTCTGGTTGCTGCGGTAGTCTCGTTACTTGTGCATTCCCTCTGGGGTTACAGTATTACTTTTAGCAGTGAATTACAGACCAGCTTCATGCTGATTTTCTTTGCTTCCATTGGCCTAAGTGCCAACTTTATGAAGCTAAAAGAAGGTGGTATCGGTTTGGTGGTATTCCTGATCTGTGTTGCTTCATTTATTGTAGTACAAAACGCAGTCGGTATGAGTCTGGCCAGTTTGCTGGGGGTTGATCCGCTGATCGGTCTGATAGCAGGTTCAATTACTCTGACCGGTGGGCATGGTACAGCGGGTGCCTGGGGCGAAATCCTGGAAGTTGAACATGGTATTCAAGGCGCACTTGCTCTGGGGATGGCCAGTGCAACATTCGGTCTGATTATTGGCGGTATTATTGGCGGCCCATTGGCTAAACTTTTAATTAACCGATACAACCTGTCTCAGCCACGCACCGTGCGTCAGATTAATGATCGGGATACACATCCTGCACCCGATTTTCCCGAGCTTGCACCTTTTGAAAATCCGCATCAGGTACGCCTGATTACTGCTGACAATGCGATTACGACCTTGGGCATGTTCGCTGCCTGTCTGGCCTTTGCTGAGTTTATGACAGGTTACAGTAAAGGTACCTGGTTTGAACTGCCAACCTTTGTATGGGCCTTGGGCGGTGGGGTAGTTCTGCGTAACGTTCTAGAAAGTATATTCAAGGTTGATATCTTTGATCGTGCAATTGATGTCTTTGGTAATTCTTCACTGTCACTTTATCTGGCTATGGCACTGCTGTCTTTAAAACTGTGGCAACTGGCTGATCTGGCAGGCCCACTGGTAGTGATTTTAGGCGCACAGACTTTAACTATGGCATTGTATGCAGCTTTCATTACTTTCCGGGTAATGGGCAAGAATTATGATGCCGCAGTACTGGCTGCTGGCCACTGTGGCTTTGGTATGGGCGCAACCCCAACAGCGGTTGCAAACATGCAGGCGATTACCAATATGTATGGTCCATCACATAAAGCCTTTTTGATCGTACCATTATGTGGTGCTTTCTTTGTTGACCTGATCAACGCAACCGTGATTCAGCTGATTCTAAAATTCTTTGCTTAACAGGCATTCATAAAAAAGTCCCCCTCATACGGGGCTTTTTTATTGAGGTTGAAGTCGGCGATATTTTACAAATTTGAGTAGCAAGAGATTGTATGGATGAACAACTAAATACCCGTTTAATGGCTTGGGTAAGTTTCTTTAATGATCCTTTATGGGATTTTTTGGTGGTCTTTCTGGTGGTGGTTGGAGTGTTTTATACACTTCTAACCGGCGCAGTTCAGATTCGCCTATTCTTACACAGTATCCGTGTAATGAAGGGCAGCCGTAAAGAAGGTGACGATCAGCATGGTATTACCCCGTTTCAGGCTTTTGTTACGGGTCTAGCGAGTCGGGTTGGGGTAGGGAACGTTGCAGGTGTCGCAATTGCAATTGCAATTGGCGGTCCGGGCGCCGTATTCTGGATGTGGTTTACTGCATTTCTGGGGATGAGTTCAGCATTTGTTGAGTCCTCATTGGCACAGCTATTTAAAGTACGTGATCATCAGAACCAGCAATTCCGTGGCGGGCCAGCTTATTACATTACCCAAGGTTTAAAGCAGAAATGGTTAGGCGTTGTATTCGCACTCTCTCTTATTTTAGCTTATGGCTTTGTATTTAATGCAGTACAGGCTAACTCGATTGTAGATGCAACTGCTCATGCCTGGGGCTGGGACCGTGCAAATGTTATGCTTGATCTGGGTGGACTGGGTTTTGAAGTTTCTTGGGTTGGCGTAGTACTGGTCATTATGACCGCAGCAATTATTTTTGGTGGAATCAAGCGTATTGCGGTCGTGGCAGAGCGTATGGTGCCATTAATGGCTGTGCTCTATCTGGCAGTTGCACTTTATATTGCCATAATAAATTTCAGTATTCTTCCAGATATATTCAAACTGATCTTTACTGAAGCCTTTAAGTTTGATGCTGCTGCGGGTGGTTTTTTTGGTGCAATGGTATCGATGGCCATGATGCAGGGTATCAAACGTGGCCTGTTTTCAAATGAAGCCGGCATGGGTTCTGCACCGAATGCTGCAGCTGCTTCAGATGTAAAACATCCGGTAGACCAGGGGCTAGTACAGATGCTTGGGGTATTTGTAGATACCTTTGTAGTGTGTTCATGTACTGCGATTATCATTCTGGCTTCCGGTCTGTATCATGAAGCAGGTTTTGAGGGCGTTACGCTCACCCAGATGGCATTGGTCAGTCAGATCGGTAGCTGGGGTGATGATTTTCTGGCCCTGATTTTATTCTTGTTTGCTTACTCTTCTATTATCGGGAATTACGCCTATGCTGAGAGTAACGTTCAATTTATCAATAATCAGCCAAAAGTCATGTTTGTATTTCGTCTTCTGGTACTGGCAATGGTATATTTTGGCGCGATTACCAGCGTACCACTGGTCTGGTCAATGGCGGATCTATCCATGGGCTTAATGGCAACAATTAACCTGTTTGCTATTTTACTCCTGACGCCTTTCTTGCGAATGTTATTGAAAGATTATAGCTCTCAGCTTAAAAAAGGCATTAAGGAGCCGGAATTTAAAATAGATAAGTATCCGGAACTCAAGAAAAAAGTCGATTCAGATATTTGGTAAAGCTTGTTTAAAGCTCCTTGCGAGGAGCTTTTTTATGATTAGAAATAAAGTGAAAATAAAAAATAGCCTAAACATGAGAGTGGTAAACTCAATAGAACCGGAATTTTACTGTTTAGTAAAGCAATAACAAGTCCAACAAAAATTATATCACTCCAGTGCTGGATACCTTTTTGTCCGAGTTGTACTACCATCGCCAACAGTAAACCGACTACTGCGGCATTGATTCCATAAACCGCAGCCTGAATTTTTGTCTGCCTTAATAAGATAGACCAGTAAGGCAGCGTTCCAAAAATCAGTAAAAATGAAGGAAGGAAGATGGCGACTGTAGTAATCGCTGCATTAATTAATGGGGAAGAAGTAACCGGTAAAAATGCACCCAAGTAAGAAGCAAAAGTAAATAAGGGCCCAGGTACAAGCTGTGCAAAGGCATAACCTAGTTCAAAATTTGATTCTTCAATTAGTCTGGACGTTACCAGTTCCTGGTATAAGAGAGGAAGCACAACATGTCCTCCGCCAAATACCAGTGAGCCTGAACGGTAAAAACTTTCAAATATTTGTACAGCAAAAGAAGGTGCCCACCATTGCATGATAAAAAGTAATATAAACAGGCCAACAAATATCAACAGCCAATAATAGGCACGAAAGGGTGTAGAGACATTTTTTTGTATTTCTGGCTGATCTTTTACAACTATTGGTGCAGCAAGTTTCGCTGTATGAACGCAGTATAATCCTGCCACGCCCCCCAAGATAATCACCAGCAGCTGGCTCATGGCTAGCGGTATAAAATAAATAATAAGTGCTGAAGCCAGCATCAAAATAAATTGCCAGACCGTACTACAGAAGTTTTTTAACATTTGCCAGAAAGCAAAAATTACGACGGCCAGTACGATAAGTTGTACTATATGAAAAACTGATGAAGAAAGCCAAGAAGACAGGGAAACACTCAGTAGTGCACAGCCCAGCATTAAAATTATAGAGGGTAGGGTGAAACCAAGCCAAGCCAGAAGTGCACCCCCATAACCTCTTTGTAAGTAACCGATACCGAGTCCAACCTGACTGCTGGTAGGGCCGGGAAGAAGCTGGGCTAATGCGACCAGTTGCGTATATTCATCGCTACTCAGCCAGCGATATTTTTCCACAAAGGTGCGGTGAAAAAAGACCAGATGTGCAGCTGGTCCTCCAAATGAGGTACAACCCAGTTTTAAAAAAATAAGAAAAATAGTGAGATACTGAACAGATAAATTCATGATCGATATTCTTCTCACAAATGGCTTGAGTTTAGAGTCCAATCATGACAATTTAAATAAATTTTATACAGCAATTTCTGAAATGTACTTCTACAATTCCTTTTTCAGAAAAATAACTCAGATCTCTCAAGTGCCCATGAAACAGCTCACATTCTGCTTACTCTGGATGAGTCTGGTCGGCCTGACCGGCTGCCAACATTTTAAAACATCTGAGCCACAGGCTGCACAGATGGTCACTGATGCACGGGCACAGTTTGAAAAGGTTCCTTTTGCTCAGATTAAAACACTAGAGCAGCGGCCAGTTGTGGCTTTGGTCTTGGGTAGCGGCGGTGCCCGGGGCTATGCGCACATAGGGGTAATTGAGGTTCTGGAGCAGCAGGGAATCCGTCCAGATTTTATTGTGGGAACCAGTGCAGGCAGTATTGTAGGTTCTATATATGCCAGTGGAAAATCTGCAAAAGAGCTGCGGAGTATTGCTCTTAATATGAAAGCCACCGATGTACGCGATATTACCCTAGATATGAAAGGCTTTTTTGATGGCAAGAAAGTTGAAGACTATATTAACCAGCAGGTTGATAACATGCCGCTGGAAAAAATGAAAATACCTTTTTATGCAGTAGCCACTGAACTCAAAGAGGGTGCCCGTACTGTATTTAACTATGGAAATACCGGACAGGCAGTACGCGCATCGGCATCTATTCCGAGCATGTTTATTCCTACCCGTATTGGTGATAAAGAATATGTTGATGGGGGACTGACCAGTCCGGTGCCGGTTGAGGTGGCACGTGATCTGGGCGCTGATATTATTATTGCAGTTGATATTCTGGCACAGCCCACTCATACCGAAACGTCAAATGTCTGGGGGCTGTTTAATCAGAATATTAATATCATGCAGAACCGGCTAGCTAATGAAGAGTTGAAGTATGCTGATATAGTAATCCAGCCTGACTTACGTGAAAAAGCCCATATTTTTGATGTGCGTGGGCGTGAAGCCAGCATGCAAGCTGGTCGGGAGGCTACTTTGGAAAAACTGGAAATGATTGAACTGGCTATTGAGACTAAACATAACAACCAGCAGAGAGACGACCAGAAAAATCTTACTGCGCTTAATGATACGGCTGCTGTCAAAACTAATAGGTAAAAAAAGAGCCCCTGGTTGGGAGCGAGAGTGAAGGGGCCCTAAATGGGAGCTAAGAAAGCCATTATCTGACTTTCTTATCCCAGCTGAGGAGAACAATGACCTTGAGATCTCTGGAGTGAAATAAAAGGGTCATTGATAAGCTCATGATCAGTTTGCAATATGCTTGGCAAACTGTATATTGAAAAATGCAACTAATTCGAGAACTTATGTAAACATTGTCAGTATAAATGCAGGCTAAATAAAAACTTTTATAAGTATTTAATTTATTTATAAAATTAGCTGACTAGAGATAATTTTTATATTTTGTAGAAATTATAGGCAATTTTATAGATTGATTTAAAAGAGAATAATTCTTATTATTTGGATTCCTTGCTTATATGTAATATAAAAAAAATATATTATAGATACACTCTTAATTTTTTTTTACAAAGTTTAACACGTCCTTAATAGTTAATTATTCACTTTAAATTTATATCCTAATTGAATTAAATTTTTTAGTTCCCAAAGCTTATTAAAGTGGCTGTTTACAACCACTTTAAAATTTGTATTCAAATATTTTAATCTGCCAGTTCTGTAGAAATTGTATTGATGAGCCTGACTCCGGTTACAGCCTGAATATCTTCAAAACTTACCTGTTCAGTCAGTTCAATCAGCTCGATTCCCTGTTCGGTGACATCCATCACACCAAGGTCAGTAATAATCCGGTGGACTACACCTTTACCTGTAAGTGGCAGGCTACACTGTTTTACAATTTTTGGTGTTCCGTCTTTCGCACAGTGCTCCATCAGCACTACGACTTTTTTTACACCTGCAACCAGATCCATGGCTCCGCCCATGCCCTTAACTTTCTTGCCCGGAATCATCCAGTTGGCCAGGTCTCCCTGTTCGGAAACTTCCATTGCTCCTAAAATCGCAATATTGACGTGTCCACCACGAATCATGGCAAAGGATTCGGCACTTGAGAAAAATGCAGCGCCCGGCCGGGCTGTTACGGTCTGCTTACCCGCATTGATCAGATCAGCATCCACCGTTTCTTCAGTTGGAAACTCTCCAATCCCCAGTAAACCGTTTTCAGACTGGAGCCAGACATTGACCTGTTCTGGAATATAGTTGGCGACCAGGGTCGGCAATCCAATACCCAGGTTGACATAAAATCCGTCTTCAAGCTCCTGTGCGGCACGCTGTGCCATTTCATTACGTGACCAGGCCATATTTATCCCTCCGCCGTTTTCAGTGTCATCTGTTCAATCCGTTTTTCAGGTGTGGCATTGAGTACAATACGGTTAACATAGATTCCCGGCAGGTGAATAGCGTCCGGATCCAGCTCACCAATCTCGACAATCTGTTCAACTTCAGCCACAGTAATTTTTCCGGCCATGGCACAGACCGGATTAAAGTTCTGTGCGGTTTTACGAAAGACCAGATTTCCGGCTTTGTCGGCTTTATAGGCTTTAACCAGCGATATATCGGCTGTCAGTGATTCTTCCATGATATAGGTTTTGCCGTTGAACTCTCGCTCTTCCTTCCCTTCAGCAATGAGAGTGCCTACGCCGGTCTGGGTAAAAAATGCTGGAATACCAGCACCGCCGGCCCGCAGTTTTTCGGCTAGCGTACCTTGAGGGGTAAGTTCAACTTCAAGTTCACCACTCAGGTATTGACGCTCAAATTCTTTATTTTCTCCCACATAGGATGAAATCATTTTTTTGATCTGACGGGTAGCCAGCAGCTTTCCTAAACCGAAGTCATCTACGCCTGCATTATTGGAAATACAGGTAAGATTCTTAACACCCGTTGCCTGTAAGGCATCAATAAGTACTTCAGGAATACCACACAGGCCGAATCCGCCTACAGCAATCTGCTGACCATCCTGTACAATATCTTTTAACGCATCGGATGCTGAGGGATAAACTTTATTATTCATAGGACCTCATCCTTAATTTTTTATGGACTTTATACAGTGCAAAGTTTTTGTTTATAGGCCTGTGCAAATTTAGACGGATTAGGCCGATGCAATACCTCTGCAATATAGTCTGCAGCTGCTATCAGTTTTTCGAGCTGTATGCCCGTATCAAAACCCATCTGGCTAACCAGATAATAGACATCTTCAGTTGCAACATTACCTGAAGCACCTTTGGCATAAGGACAGCCACCAAGTCCGGAGATTGAAGAATCAAAGCTACGGATTCCTTGCTGAATCGACTCATAGATATTAGTAATTGCCATGCCATAAGTGTCATGAAAGTGCCCAGCCAGAGCTTCTTTTGGCAGGAGTTCAAGACATTCTCTCCAGACTGCGCGAACCCTTAACGGTGTAGCGGTTCCAATAGTTTCACCTAACGATACTTCATAACAGCCCATGTCATATAAAGTCTTTGCAACTTCTGCAACTTTCTGGGGGGAAATTGCACCTTCATAAGGGCAATCCACCATACACGATACATAACCACGCACCCGAATATTATGCTGTTTGGCCTGTTGCATAATATCTTGAAAGCGTTCAAGGCTCTCCTGAATCGAACAATTAATATTTTTCTGAGTGAAGCTTTCTGAGGCTGCCGTAAAAACTGCAATTTCCTGACACCTCACCTGAAGGGCGGCTTCAAAACCTTTCAAATTAGGAGTTAGCAGACTCAGTGAAATATCATCCTGTTTCGGGAGCTGTGCATAAAGTTCATCACTGTTAGCCATTTGTGGAACCCACTTTGCCGATACACAAGAGCCCACTTCTATCGCTTTAATCCCTGTTGCCATCAGGCAGGTGAGAAACTCGTAACGCTGTTGAAAAGTGATCACACTTTTTTCATTTTGCAGGCCATCACGTGCACCGACTTCAACAATCCTGATACTTTCATTCATGCAGAGGCCTCCGCTTCAATACAGAAATCCAGCAATTCATCACCCGCAGCGACCTGATCACCAGACTGGAAGAACAGATTGTTAATGATACCGTCCTGTGGTGCCCGGATGGTATATTCAATTTTCATAGCTTCCAGTGTCATAAGCGGTTCATCTTTTTTGACCTGAGCAAACTGCTCTACCAGTACCTGAGTAATAATGCCTGGCATAGGTGCCTTAAGATTACCTGCTTCTTCAACCCCGCCTTCTACATGGGCATACGGATCAATAATTTCAAACTCATAGGGTTGTGCGTGTTCAAAGAGCACCAGACTTGAGTCACACTTTACAAAGCATAGCTTATGTTGATGATTATCTATCTGGAGATGGGCTGTATTAGATGCAGTCAGTTCGCCAGAAATTTTAAAATCTTGATTATGGACCTTGACCAGATAGCCCTGTTTTAAGATAGCCAGTTCAATATCATAAATTTCCTGCTGATGGCGTAACTGAACATGGGTTTTAGCCTGCTGGTTCAATCGCCAGAAGTTAGGCTGTTGCCAAGGATCATGCGGCAGGGAGTGCTTTAACGTCTGCTGAAGCAGATGGAGGACAGCAGCTTGTGCCAGTAGAGATGGTTTAATCTCAGGCTTTGAACTGAACAGCTGGATATTTTCACGCTCGATCAGTCCAGTATCTAAGTTTGGCTGGCTAAATGATCCAGTCCCCACCAGACGGTGCAGGAAAGCTACATTATTACCCACACCCTGAATATAAAAGTTTTGCAAGGCATACTGCATCTGGCGCAGTGCATCCTGACGGGTTTTGCCCCAGACAATCAGCTTGGCAATCATCGGGTCATAAAAGCTGCTGATGCTGTCGCCCTGAATAATGCCGCTATCTACCCGCACATGTGCATTCTGCTGTAGGTATTGCAGAAAATGAATTTTACCAATCGAGGGTAAAAAGTTATTATCTGGATCTTCTGCATAAATCCGAGCTTCCAAGGCATGACCTTGAATAGAAAGATCTGCCTGAGCTTTAGGTAGAGGCTCACCATAGGCAACCCGTAGCTGCCACTCGACCAGATCCTGTCCGGTAATCATTTCAGTCACCGGATGTTCGACCTGCAGGCGAGTATTCATTTCCATAAAATAAGCTGTACCATCCTGCTCGACAATAAATTCGACTGTACCGGCACCTACGTAGTTGACAGCGCGTGCGGCGTCAATCGCAGCCTGGCGCATGGCCTCAAGTTTTTCCTCTGGCATCAGCGGAGCAGGGGCTTCCTCCAGAACCTTCTGGTGACGGCGCTGTACTGAACAGTCACGCTCAAACAGATGAACATAATTGCCATGCTTGTCACCAAAAACCTGAACCTCAATGTGTCTTGGGCGCGTGACATAACGTTCAATTAATACATCTTCATTACCAAAACTTGATCGAGCTTCGCTCTTGCAGGAGGTCAGAGAACTTAAGAAGTCTTCACTGCGTTCCACCAGACGCATGCCTTTACCGCCACCACCTGCACTGGCTTTAATCAGCACCGGGTAGCCAATCGCATCGGCCTGCTGTTTTAAAAAATCCGGCTCCTGATTTTTGCCATGATAACCTGGTGTCAACGGCACACCGGCCTTTTCCATGAGTGCTTTAGAGGTAGCTTTTAGACCCATTGCCCGGATTGCTTCCACCGGCGGCCCAATAAATTCGATACCATTTTGCTGGCAGGCTAGTGCAAAATCATCATTTTCAGATAAAAAGCCATAACCCGGATGGACCGCTTCTGCACCGGTTAGCAGTGCTGCTTCTATAATCCGTTCAATTTGCAGGTAACTTTCACTGGCTGGAGCACGACCAATACAGATGGCTTCATCTGCCTGTTTAACATGCTGTGCCTCGGCATCAGCTTCAGAATAAACCGCAACAGTTTGAATGCCGAGTTCCTTGGCAGTACGGATGACACGACAGGCAATTTCACCACGGTTCGCAATTAAAATTTTCTTAAACATAATCCTTTATCCTGCTTTTTATGATTTTGTGGAAAATAGCCTTAAGCGCACCAGTGTGGTGTACGTTTTTCCAAAAAGGCACTCAGGCCTTCTTGTGCCTCTTCGCCCAGCCGTAATCTTGCGATATGAGTTGCGGTCTGCTGCATAAGTTCAGGAGTCAGTTCCTGTTCGGCTACAGTGTCGATCAGTTGTTTGGAGGCCGTTTGTGCCTGCGGGCTACCTAATAGCAGCTGTTCAATTATTTGTTGAATGCCTGTATCCAGTGCTTCGGCACTATAGACTTCATGAGCCAGACCGATGGCTTTAGCCTGCTGTGCTGAAAGCCGCTCAGCAGTTAAAAAGTAACGTGAAGCCTGACGCGCACCAATAGCCCGAATCACATAGGGACTGATGGTAGAGGGAGCCAGTCCCAAACGTACTTCAGAGGTTGCAAACATTGCTTTTTCGCTGGCAATACATATATCACAGGCCGAGGCCAGGCCTAACCCGCCTCCTAGTGCTGCACCATGCACACGGGCAATGGTGGGCTGTCTAAGATGAGCCAGTTTATGCAGCATGGTGGCCAGCTTCATGGCATCCTGCTGGTTCTCTTCACTACTAAAATGACGGGCTGCTTTCATCCAGTTCAGGTCTGCGCCAGCAGAGAAATTTTTGCCGCGGCCTGCCAGTATTACCACACGAGTATTCACGTTTTGCTCTAGCGCATCAAAACACTGGCTGAGCTCGGCAATTAATTGTGCATTAAAGGCATTGTGCAGTTCTGGACGGTTTAGCCAGACATAGGTGGCTCCATTAGGCTGCTCTTCAATTTCAATCAGTTCAAAATGCTTCATGAATCTCTCCTACATGCGAAATACGCCAAAATGGGTTTCTTCAATTGGAGCATTCAAGGCCGCGGACAAACTGAGTGCAAGTACCTGACGGCTTTGTGCAGGATCAATTACCCCGTCATCCCACAGTCGGGCAGAGGCATAATAAGGATGGCCCTGGCGCTCGTACTGTTGTCGAATCGGATTTTTGAACTCGTCTTCCTGCTCGGCAGTCCAGTTTTCGCCTTTGCTCTCAATGGCATCGCGGCGTAAAGTGGCAAGAACACTAGCAGCCTGCTCGCCACCCATGACCGATATACGTGAATTGGGCCATGTCCACATAAAGCGCGGTGAGTATGCACGGCCACACATGCCATAGTTTCCGGCCCCAAATGAGCCGCCGATTACCAGCGTGATTTTAGGAACTTTGGCTGTAGCAACTGCCATGACCAGTTTGGCGCCATGTTTGGCAATTCCTTCATTTTCATACTGGCGGCCAACCATAAAGCCAGTAATGTTCTGAATGAATAGCAGTGGAATTTCGCGTTGTGTACACAGTTCAATAAAATGTGCGCCTTTCTGGGCAGATTCGGAAAAGAGAATGCCATTATTGGCAATAATTCCGACCGGCATACCATACAGATGAGCGAAGCCTGTAATAAGCGTAGTTCCAAACCGTGCCTTAAATTCATCGAAGCGTGAACCATCAACAATTCGTGCAATGATTTCCCGTACATCAAAAGGTTTACGGCTGTCACTCGGAATAATGCCATATAGCTCTTCGGCATCAAATAATGGTGATTCAATCTCTTTTAGCTGAAGCTGTACTGCTTTTTTCCAGTTCAGGTTGGCTACAATCCTGCGGGCGATTCCAAGTGCATGCAGATCATTTTCAGCCAGATGGTCGGCAACACCGGAAAGACGGGTGTGGACATCGCCACCGCCGAGATCTTCGCTAGTAACCACTTCGCCTGTGGCTGCCTTGACCAGTGGCGGGCCACCCAGAAAAATTGTGCCCTGATTACGCACAATAATGGTTTCATCCGACATGGCCGGTACATAGGCACCTCCTGCGGTACAGCTGCCCATGACCACTGCAATTTGCGGAATGCCTTTGGCAGACATCTGTGCCTGATTATAGAAAATCCGGCCAAAATGGTCGCGGTCTGGAAATACTTCATCCTGGAGTGGCAGGAAAGCTCCTCCCGAGTCTACCAGATAGATGCAGGGCAGCCGGTTCTGCTCGGCAATTTCCTGGGCCCGAAGGTGTTTTTTGACTGTAAGCGGATAATAGGTACCACCTTTAACTGTGGCGTCATTGGCAATAATCATGCACTGTACATCATGCACCTGACCAATACCGGCAATTACACCAGCAGAAGGTACATCATTGTCATACAAGCCATAGGCAGCCAGCTGGCCAATTTCCAGAAAAGGGCTGCCTGTATCTAGAAGGCGCTCAATACGCTGACGTGGTAGCAGTTTACCCCGGGCCAGATGTTTTTCTCGGGCCTTTTCTCCGCCACCCAGCTGGATTTTGGCGGCCAGCTGGTTCAGGTCATCGACCAGCTCCTGCATGGCCTGCTTATTCTGTTTGAATTCTTCACTACGGCTATTCATCTTGATTGCAATCTGGTTCAAGGCAGTCATCCTTGTGCATTAGGGTTAGAGGGATTAGGCTGTTTCGTTGAACAGCTCACGGCCAATCAGCATGCGTCGGATTTCCGAAGTACCGGCACCGATCTCATACAGTTTGGCATCGCGCCATAAACGCCCTGTAGCAAAGTCATTGATATAACCATTGCCACCTAAAGTCTGAATTGCTTCACCGGCCATCCAAGTGGCTTTTTCAGCCGAATATAAAATGGCGCTCGCTGCATCCTTACGCAGAGCACGGCCATGATCAGCACGGTCACAGGCTTGACCTACGCTGTATACCAGAGCCTTGCAGGCCAGCCAGGTCGAATACATGTCGGCAATTTTGCCCTGCATTAACTGGAACTCGCCTAGTGCCTGACCGAACTGTTTACGTTCATGCAGGTAGGGCATCACAATATCCAGACAGGCATCCATAATGCCAAGTGGGCCACCGCTTAGTACGGCACGTTCATAATCGAGTCCACTCATAAGTACCTTGACACCGTTACCCACTCCACCCAGTACATTCTCGGCGGGAACTTCACAGTCATCAAAAAACAGAGGGTAAGTGTTAGAGCCGCGCATCCCCAGTTTGTCCAGGTGCTGGCCATGACTAAAGCCTTTCATGTCTTTTTCAATTAAGAAGGCCGTCATGCCTTTGGCACCTGCCTGCAGATCGGTTTTGGCATAGACCACCAATACGTCAGCATCACCGCCATTGGTGATCCACATTTTTGAACCATTTAATACATAGCGGTCGCCTTTCTGGTCAGCACGAAGTGTCATACTTACCACGTCCGAACCGGCATTCGGTTCAGACATTGCCAGCGCTCCTACATATTCACCAGATACCAGTTTTGGAAGGTAACGCTGTTTCTGTGCTTCAGTACCATGACGGTGAATCTGGTTGATACAGAGGTTAGAATGCGCACCATAAGACAGGCCAATAGATGCACTGGCCCGCGAGATTTCTTCCATGACCAGAATGTGTGCCAGATAACCCATATTACTGCCGCCGTACTCTTCAGAGACGGTCATGCCCAACAGGCCCATGTCACCCATTTTTTTCCAGAGTTGCGCTGGAAACAGATTATCCTGATCGGCCTTGGCCGCAAGAGGCGCCACTTCCTTTTTGGCAAAGTTCTGAACCGATTCCTGTAGGGCCTTTAGGGTATTATCTATTCCAAAATCAATTGTTTGTAAATTCATTCTCTACCATCCTGTAGAACTGTATTTGTTATTTCGCAGCTATATTTGTTGTGACCTGAGTTCACAATACAATTATTTTTTAAAAAAGTGAACCTTTATTCATAAAATGATTTATAATTCATTTTAAGGCGTGAAGTAAATAATATTTTTCTTATGAACTATAAAAGATCTTCTTTGATGGAAGAACGGATGGCACAGAACCGGCTGGCCATTTTACAGGCTACACGTGACCTGACTGCTCGTGGGGGATTTAAAGATGCCCAGATTAATGCCATTGCAGAACTGGCCGGTATTTCAAGCGGTCTGGTCTACCGTTACTTTAATTCAAAAAACCAGTTACTGGTGGAAGTCCTGACCGACGCTGCCATGCAGGAAATTCGCATTCTTGAGTCCATCTACCGGGAAGACCTGCCGCCAAAAGAAAAACTGTTTAAGGCCGTTACAGCCTTTGTAAAACGCGCACTTACCGGACCGCAGCTGGCTTATTCACTCATCTTCGAACCAGTCGATGTGGCTATCGAAATTGAGCGTGTACGGGTTAAGCAGCTAATCAAGAATGCCATTATTGATATTTTGAAAGAAGGGCAGGAAAGTGGAGATTTCAGTTTTGACGATGTCAATACTGCAGCCCTGTGTATTGTTGGTGCCATGACTTTTGCTGTAGTCGAGCCGATTGACCCGGCTCGCCGTAAAAAGTTTGATAAGCAGGACTTTGTCCGTTATGTAGCTGAGTTCTGTCTGCAGGCAGTCGTTCGTGCACCTCAACCGGTACAAGGAGAAAATTAACACCTAAAACATGCCTGTTGTATGGATAAGAAAGAACTGAACAAAGAATTGCACATAACAATACGTAAAACACAATGAAAACCGGGGTCATGTATCGACCCCTAATAACAATCTGAAAAACACAATGACAATGAATCAAGGAGTAGGATTCAATGACAGATACACAATTAAGTTATGCATCTGGTGCAAGTGAGCAACCTTTACTGGGCATGACCATTGGACAGAAATTTGATCAGGCATGTGCGCAATATGCTGCACAGGATGCCGTTGTCTCGGTTCACCAAAATCGTCGCATCAGTTATGCAGAATTGAGAACACTGGTTGATGCATTTGCCTGTAATCTGCTTGAGCTGGGACTAAAAAAAGGTGATCGCCTTGCAATCTGGGCACCAAACTGTGTGGAATGGACCATTGCACAGTTTGCCACGGCTAAGGCAGGTATCATTCTGGTCAACCTGAATCCATCTTATCGCAGTCATGAACTTGAATATGTGCTCAATAAGGTGTCCTGTGTTGGCCTGATTATGGCAGTACAGTGCAAAACAAGTAACTTTAAGGAAATTTTACTCAAGATTGTTCCTGAGCTGCATGAAACTCAAAGCCGTGAACTGTCATTACAGCGACTGCCGCATTTAAAACATCTGATTAAAATTGATGATCAGGCTCATCCTGCTTTCCACTGTTTCGATGATTTACTGACTTCACCTACCTCAGAGCAGTTGCAGGCGCTGCAAAATATCGGTCAGGAATTACAATTCGATGAAACTATTAATATCCAGTTTACATCTGGTACTACCGGTAACCCCAAAGGGACCATGCTGACCCATAACAATATTCTGAATAATGGCTATTTTGTTGGTGAACGAATTTTACTTACCCCGCAGGACAGGGTATGTATTTCGGTACCACTATTTCACTGTTTCGGTATGGTCATGGGAAATCTGGCCTGTGTAACTCATGGTTCTGCAATGGTCTATCCATGTGATGTGTTTAATCCACTTAGCAGTTTAAAAGCTATTGAGCAGGAAAAATGTACGGCTGCTTACGGTGTGCCTACCATGTTTATTGCCATGCTGGAACATGAGCAGTTTAACGAGTTTGACCTGAGCAGCCTGCGTACCGGAATTATGGCGGGCAGTCCGTGTCCGCGTGAGATTATGCAGCGTGTGATCGACCGTATGCATATGTCACAAGTGACCATATGCTATGGCATGACTGAAACCTCGCCGGTAAGTGCCCAGAGTATGGTAGATGACCCGATTGAAACCCGGGTCAATACAGTGGGACGCATACATCCGCACGTAGAAATCAAGATTATCGACCGTAACGGCAAGATTGTACCGCGCGGCAAACTTGGCCAGCTATGTACCCGGGGCTATTCAGTCATGCTGGGCTATTGGGAAGATGAAGAAAAAACTAAAGAAGTGATTGATCAGACTGGCTGGATGCATACCGGAGATCTGGCGGAAATGGACCAGCAGGGCTTTATCCAGATTAAGGGCCGTATTAAAGATGTTGTCATTCGGGGAGGGGAAAACCTGTTCCCTAAAGAAATAGAGGATTTTTTATATACTCATCCCGATGTGTCTGATGTACAGGTTGTAGGTGTACCTGACCAGAAATATGGTGAGGAACTTTGCGCCTGTATTATTCTGCATCCGCATAGTAATACCAGTGAAGAAATTATCCGACAGTACTGCAAGGAACATATCTCGCACCAGAAAGTGCCGCGTTATATCCGGTTTGTAACAGCTTTTCCTTTAACGGCTTCAGGCAAAGCCCAGAAATATAAAATCCGTGAAATGATGCAACAGGAACTCAATTTAAAAGTTTCCTAACTTGATAAACTTATAAAAAAGCAGGGCAATCGCTCTGCTTTTTGTAATTTGGTATCTTAAATACTGATGCTGACAGTCAAAGAAAAAGTGCTGGAAACCTGCTATAGAAAAACAATGAACCAAAAATGACCGGTGCATTCATCAAGAGACTGGTACTTGGCCAGCCACACGTGTAATTTATCAGTTCAATGCCGTTGATAAAAAATAAAAGGAATCACAGGTTGCATGTTTAAATCTTTTTTTCCACAACCCAAAGTATTTTTTCTGTCATTGCTGTTCTGGTTCATGGTCAACCTGCTACTCTGGTATGTAGCAGGCGGACGGGAATGGGGAAGCTGGCTGGGCTTTCCATCAGATTATGCTCAGGCTGAACTGCCCATTGGGGTTAGCCGGTTCTGGTCTCCGGCATTTCTCTGGTTTTATTTGTGGTTCTTCATAGCTACTGCGATCTTTGCCATTTTTTGGCGATTTAAAGCAAATCATCCCTGGCAGCGCTGGTCGGTATGGGGCTCGGCATTTATTCTGTTTAATATCTGGTTTAGCGTACAGGTCAGTGTAGCCATTAATGCCTGGTATGGGCCATTCTGGGATTTAATTCAGCGAATGCTGAGTAGCGGTGGCGGTAATATCCGTGACCTGTATATGGGTACCTTGACCTTTTTATATATTGCCATGGTAGCAGTGACTATTATGGTCATTAATGCTTTCTTTACCAGTCATTATATCTTTCGTTGGCGTACCGCAATGAATGAATACTATACCGCGCATTGGGACCGGTTACGTCATGTTGAAGGAGCATCACAGCGGGTTCAGGAGGACACCATGCGTTTTGCCACTATTATGGAAGATTTAGGGGTCGAGCTGATTAAAGCGGTTATGGTTCTGGTTGCATTCCTGCCAATCCTATTTGAGCTCTCCCGGCATGTACCGGAATTGCCGCTGGTGGGGCAGGTAGAACACTCACTGGTCTGGGCAGCCATTGTCTGGGCTATCTTTGGTACGGTTCTGCTCATGGTGGTGGGTGTCAAGTTACCGGGCCTTGAGTTTAATAACCAGAAAGTTGAGGCAGCTTACCGTAAAGAGCTGGTATATGGTGAAGACTATGCAGACCGAGCCCAGCCGGCAACCTTAAAAGAGCTGTTTTCCCGCGTACGCCAGAACTATTTCCGTTTATATTTTCATTACGCCTATTTTAATCTGGTGGCAACCTGGTACCGCCAGCTTGATATCCTCTACAGTCTGGTCGTGCTTTTCCCTGCTATTGCAGCCGGCAAGATGACTTTGGGCCTGATCAACCAGATTGGTAATGTTTTCGATAAAGTCCGTGAATCATTTCAGTATCTGATTATGTCCTGGAAAACGATTATCGAGCTGTTATCGATCTATAAACGTCTCAAGACCTTTGAAGCCGTATTAGATGATTAAAGCTGCTTTTACTCCACCCGCCTCGGCGGGTTTTTCAATATAAAAAATCTGGTCAATTCCCTATATACCGGTTTTGCTGACTATAAGCCGTAGTCTGTTATTACGCTACAGTATTCCGCTTATTATTAAGGGATTACAAACTTTTGATGTCTTTGGAACATTATCTTCATGGTTTCGCTATAAACTTTCTAATGCACCTATTTACACAGTCATAATAGGTAAGCCAGCAGCCAGTATGCTACAAATAAACGGTTTTATATAATTGGCCAAATATTAAAAAGCAGGGAAATACTATGGCGCTTATATCCTTGAGCAAGTTTCGCGGACTTTTTATAGGGGCAACCTTACTAGGGGCCTCTCAGATTGCATTGGCTGGCCCAACGGTGGATCAGCTCAGTAACTGTTTGATGAAATCGACCACCGCCACCGATAAAACCGTAGTTCTGCAATGGACCTTTGTGGCATTGGGTAATCATCCCGACTTAAAGGCCTTTAGTAATGTGACTGCGACACAAAAGGAAGCATTAGATAAGAATCTGGCCACTGTGCTGCAACGCATACTGGTAGAGCAATGTTCGGCACAGACCAAAGCAGTGATTCAGACTGAAGGTTTGCAGGCGGTGGGAGATAGTTTTCAAGAGTTAGGCAGTATTACAGGTGAAGAAATTCTTAAAACGCCTGAAATTAAACAGCAGCTTAATGGTGTTCTGAAATATGTAGATTTAAATAAGCTAGTAACAACTTTCTTGACGCCTGATCTTTGGAATAAGTTGGGTGTTACCCGCTAAAACGTCGTATAAAAATAAGCTGTATAAGTAAAAAGCTGCGGTTTAAGTCTGTCTTAACCGCATCGTGATAAAACGTTGTTTAAGCTCATGCCAATTGGTCGAAATCCAGCACACAAAAGAACCCAAAGTCACCATGATTGCCCCAAGCCAAAAGGTTTTCGATAGAGATGTTTGTAAAATCCACATCGACATGATGGGTGAAAAAATCGGGCTGAAATAAGACAGTGTGACCAGCATAGTGATATTGCCGCGATTAATACCAATATTCCATGCCGCATAACCAAGTCCTGTTACGGTAGATACCATCAGCATATACATCAGTGTTGTGGCATCAACATGAATGATTTGCGCAAATTGCTCAGGATGGAGTATCAACATTTTGAGCCACAGCACCGCACTGGTGGCAATAAAAAAGAGGCTAATCGGGTTATGTCCCTGACTGTATTTTTTAGTCACCACACAATACAGTGACCATAAACTTGCGCCTATAAATGCCAGTCCATAACTCAGCGGATTACTTTGCATATGGCTAATCACCGTAGCAAGATCAATCGCACCATTCCCTGTTTGAATATAGAACACGCCTGCAAGACTAATCCCTAAACCTAAAATCACCCACTTATTAAATTTCAGTTCTTTAAATAAAATCAGCATCAAGATGGTCATACTCGGCCACAGGTAATTGACCAGGCTGATTTCAATGGCTTGTTGTGCGTTTTGGGCAAGGGCAATGGCATAGGAAAAGCAGATTTCATACACTACAAATAATGCGGTTGCCCCAAAGAGGTACTTACGCGGAATTTGTTTTAAGTTAGGAATACGAAACAGGGCAAACAGCAATACCGCACTGAAGCTATACATAAACAGTACGGCTAAGTCTGCACCGATACTACTAGTTACTTTTTTGAGTAATCCAATAATGGTTGACCATTGTAAGATGGCGCTAAAGCCGATTAGGGTAGCGAGGTTTTTGGTCATGGATGGGGTGTTGCTGATGGGGTGAGGGGATTATACGCTTTTTGAAAGTTTTTAAAGACCTCTCCCTAGCCCTTATTTGCGCTTCGTTTTAAAGCAGTGCTTTAAAACTTGCTTAGGAGAGGGAACGTCATTTTGAAATTCACGTTGTTATTAAATCAGATGATGCTCCCTCACCCTTATGGTTGAGCAACACTGCTATGTAAAGGGGAGATTTTTCTGAAGTCTTCAAGTTTAGCGATGGAGGAAACCTTTTGAGAGGCATGTTATTTTGGATGTAAAGAACTTTTAAATGATTGTAATTACAAAGTTCTTCTTCACAAAATATGGGAATAACAATTTATTTAGCAATAAAAATTTTTCCCTACGTAAGAAAGGAATAGATCTATAAGTGATTAAATTTTATCTGTAAAAATTATTCTAATAATGTCGTATTCAACTCTTTGTCTTGAAAGAGATATAATAAATAACTATATGGTTCAAAAAATATACAAAAAGATTATTGTTATGTTATAAAATATATTTTTTACACTGGGGAATACGCTTGAAAATAGGCTACTTTGCTCATTATGTATATGATACTCATAATGAAGTTAATTACAAATTTGATCTAAAACCTTTTCTCAAAGCCTTAATAAATTGGGAAACTAGTATTGAACTAGCAAAAAGATTAACAAAAGATGGAGAGCATTTGTATTTACTTCCAGTACAAGGTAAAAAAGACTTTTATCTGTTTGTTCAAACAAAATCACAAGACGTAATCCAAAAAATCAAAACTAGCGATGACTCAATAGCAACAAATAAAATAGTAGATGAGCTTGAAAAAGATTCTACAGTTGGATTTGCTTCATATGTTTATTTTGATGATAAGCGAAATTTATTTGCTTTCTCTAGCCGTCAAAATTCTCCTAGACATGGAGCATTTAAAAATTTTATTAATGATTTAATTGGAAAGCTAGGGTATGGACGATTAGAGTTTTGCGTAGAACAATTGAAGGAAAGTATAGAGAAACAAGAAGTATCTAATCTTCCGTTTATTGGTAAAACAACAATAACTGTTAATAATGAGAGTGAACTATTTGATCATATTGTTGATTACTTAGTAGGTGATTCAAGTGATCGTAAAACCATTGAAACTGTCGATATTACTTTGAAGCCTCAGTTAAGGCAAAATATTAATGATTCGTCTGCAAGAGCAATTCGCTCTTTAAAAGCTAAAGGGTTAGAAGGCGTGCGGTTGAAAGCAAAGCGGTCAACAGACTCGAAAGAGAAAGTTAAAGAATATTTTATTCTTGAATCAGGTTCGATCCTTGATAATATAGACTCTTTGGAGGATACAGCTATTTATCAAAATATGTATGATAATTTGATTTCTAATGATGAGTTAAACTATAAACTAGACGCAATTAATAAGGCAAAAGATTTTTCGAGTGACGAGTTAAAAGACTTAACTCAATTTTATTCTAACGAAAACTGGCTTAATCATTAATAAAAAACCCGCTTTAAAGCGGGTTTTCTTTTTCAAAATTAATCAGATTAACCAATCATTTTTTTCATTAATTCATTGACTTGAGCAGGGTCGTCTTTACCTTTTGAAGCTTTAATGACTTGACCAATAAGACCGTTAAAGAGTTTTATTTTAGTTTTACATAAAGATTCTTATGTTCGTTACTCATTCTTTCTTCAGTATGGAAGATTTGTGGAAAACCTTTTACTAAATCACCTAATTTCTTAAATC
The DNA here is from genome assembly GCF_002434085.1 of Acinetobacter sp. UBA6571. Classification (NCBI taxonomy): domain Bacteria; kingdom Pseudomonadati; phylum Pseudomonadota; class Gammaproteobacteria; order Moraxellales; family Moraxellaceae; genus Acinetobacter; species Acinetobacter sp. UBA6571. Next base: position 58,167 of record NZ_DJJJ01000058.1, read on the forward strand.
CATATGTACGTGGGTCAAAATCCACTTGTAGAAGTTTCCACTGAGAACCAAGTGATGCAACACTAATCCATTCACTATCATGATTATCAAAAACTTGCTTAATAATATTTAAAGGTAGAGTAGTACTGTGATTATTTTTAATTTCCTGTTTTGGTTCCTCTTTAACAATATTTTCTTGTTTAACTTCTTTAGTGATTGGTGCTAAAGATTCTTTAATCATAGGTTCTTCATAATTACTTAAATTTTCAACATAAGTAAAATGCGAGCACGCATTTCTAAATGCTTCTGGTGTTTGTTTTTTACCAAAGCCGTAAACGGTTGCCCCTTGTTCTTTGATACGAATTGCAAGAGCGGTAAAGTCACTATCACTTGAAACTAAGCAAAAACCATCAAATCGACCTGTATATAGTAAATCCATTGCATCAATAATCATGAAGCCGTCAGTTGCATTTTTACCTGTGGTGTAGGCAAATTGCTGCATTGGTTTAATCGCCAAGCTATTGATTGCTTGTTTCCAATTTCCATTTTGACTGACAAAATTTCCATAAACCCGTTTGACAGTTGCTTCACCATATTTGGTGAGTTCATTTAGAATATTTTCTATATCTTTTGCCGATGCATTATCTGCATCTATCAATACTGCCAACTTAGCCGTTCTTTCTTCTGAAACATTAAATATTGTTTTTAAAGCCATTATTCTCTCAAAAAATAAAAACCCCACACTAGGCAGGGTTTTTATTGCATAAAGACGATTAATTAGTCAATCATTAACCAATCAATTTTTTCATCAATTCATTGACTTGTGCAGGGTTCGCTTTACCTTTCGCTGCTTTCATCACTTGACCAACAAGACCGTTAAAGGCTTTCTCTTTACCAGATTTATATTCTTCAACCATCTTCTCGTTGGCAACAAGAACTTCCTTAATAATCGCTTCAATTGCACCTGTATCAGTTTCCTGTTTCAAGCCTTTTTCCGCAATAATCTCGTCCGCAGTTTTGCCTTCTTCCCACATAAAGCCGAATACTTGTTTCGCGATCTTACCGTTAATTGTGTTGTCTACAATACGTGCGATCATACCGCCAAGTTTTTCTGCTGTTACAGGAGAGTCAGCAAGCTCTAAGCCCGCTTTGTTTAACGCACCTGAGAATTCGCCCATCACCCAGTTTGCTGATACTTTACCTTGTTTCGCACCGCCCGCAGCAGCCACAACCGCTTCGTAGAAGTCCGCCATTTCGCGTGACAGCGTCAATACATGCGCATCGTACTCAGTCACACCGAAGTCAGCGATAAAGCGTGCACGACGCGCTTTAGGCAGTTCTGGAAGGGCAGCACGTGCTGCTTCGATCTGCTCGTCAGCAATGATCACAGGTAATAAATCTGGATCTGGGAAGTAGCGATAGTCGTTCGCTTCTTCTTTTGAACGCATTGAACGCGTTTCCATTTTCACAGGGTCGAATAAACGTGTTTCTTGGTCAATGGTGCCATCCCATTCAAGGATTTCCATTTGACGTTCAATTTCCACGTTAATCGCTTGTTCAATGAAACGGAAGGAGTTGAGGTTTTTCAGCTCACAACGTGTACCGAAGGGTTGACCCGGACGACGTAAAGACACGTTACAGTCAGCACGGAACGAACCCTCAGCCATGTTACCGTCAGAAATACCTAACCAACGTACTAACGTGTGAATGGCTTTAATATAGGCAACGGCTTCTTCAACAGAACGCATATCCGGTTCAGATACGATCTCTAAAAGTGGCGTACCTGCACGGTTCAAGTCAATGCCTGACATGCCTTCAAACTGGTCATGGATTGATTTACCAGCATCTTCCTCAAGGTGCGCACGCGTCACGCCAATGCGTTTAACTGTACCATCTTCAAGCTGGATGTCGATATGACCCAAGCCCACAATCGGATTGTCCATCTGGCTGATCTGGTAACCTTTTGGAGAGTCAGGGTAGAAGTAGTTTTTACGTGCAAACACAGACGCTTGGTCGATATATGCATCAATACCCAAACCAAAGCGAATAGCTAAATCCACCACTTCTTTGTTGAGTACTGGCAATACGCCCGGCATGGCCAAATCAACCAAACTTGCTTGGGTGTTTGGGTCTTGACCGAATTCAGTCGATGAACCTGAGAAGATTTTCGATTTGGTCGCAAGCTGAGTGTGAATCTCGATCCCAATAACGACTTCCCAACCATCAATCAGGTTAGATTTTGGTTTAGCAGTGTTCTTAGCCATTATGCGTTCTCCTCAGCAATTGCCGCGCGTTGGGTGTGCCAGTCGGTTACCTGCTGATACTGGTGTACTACAGACAGCAGTTGTGACTCAGACCAGTAATTACCAATCAGTTGCAGGCCTACAGGCAGCTGGTTGGCATCGAATCCAATTGGCGCATTAATAGCTGGCAGACCGGCAAGGTTGACCGCAAGGGTATAGATATCGCCCAGATACATGGCTACCGTATCTTGTGCAGCACCCAGCTGATAGGCAGTAGTCGGTGCGCTTGGAGCTGCAATGACATCGACCTGTTCAAAGGCTTTCAGAAAATCCTGCTGAATCAGGCGACGAACTTTCTGGGCTTTGACATAGTAAGCATCATAATAACCGGCTGACAGGGCATAGGTTCCAATCAGGATCCGGCGCTGGACTTCTGTACCAAAACCTTCCGAACGCGAACGTTTGTAAAGATCCATCAAGTCCACCGGATTTTCACAGCGATAGCCATAACGCACGCCGTCATAACGTGACAGGTTGGATGAGGCCTCGGCCGGAGCAATCAGATAATAAGTCGGAACGTAAGCCTCAGTCATGTTCAGGTCAATTTCAACCAGAATCGCGCCCATTTCTTCGAGCTTTTTCAATGACTCTTCAACACGCGCTTTCACTTCAGCATTCAACCCATCAACCTGAAAATACTGCTTAGGAATACCAATACGTAAACCTTTAACAGAAGCTGTATTCAAGTTGGCTACATAATCGTCGACTTCCTGATTCATGGAGGTCGAGTCTTTTTCATCATGGCCGGCCATGACATTCATCAAATAAGCGCAGTCTTCAGCAGAACGTGCCATCGGGCCACCTTGATCCAGTGACGAGGCATAGGCAATCATTCCGAAACGGGATACACGGCCATAGGTAGGTTTCAGACCAGTGAGACCACAAAAAGATGCAGGCTGACGGATTGAACCACCGGTATCGGTGCCGGTGGCAAACGGAGCAAGATCTGCTGCCACAGCCGCTGCCGAACCACCCGATGATCCACCCGGTACACAGCTTAAATTCCACGGGTTTTTGGTCGCACCGTAAAATGAATTCTCGGAGGTTGAACCCATAGCGAATTCATCCATATTCACTTTACCTAGTGTGACCAGACCGGCTGCTTTGCCCTTGGCAACTACGGTAGCATCGTAAGGGGAAATAAAGTTGTCCAGCATTTTAGAGCCGGCAGTGGTTTTAATACCTTGAGTACAGAAAATATCTTTATGTGCGATAGGTACGCCGGTAAGTATAGTTGCGGTACCGGTTTTAATCGCAGCATCAGCAGCATCAGCTTGAGCCAGTGCCTGTTCGGCAGTTACAGTGACATAGCTGTTAATCTGCGCATCAATTTTTTCAATACGGTTTAAATAGTGCTGAGTCAATTCGCGCGAGGAAAACTGGGCTGTTTTTAAGCCTTCGGCAAGTTCACGAATCGATAAACGATGCAAATCAGTCATGAGTTAAATTCTTTTAGGTTCAGTTTTGAAGTACAGAAGTTGACCAGATAATTATTCAATTACACGTGGAACCAGATACAGCCCCGCTTCAGTAGCTGGGGCAACTGCCTGATATTCTTCACGATGATTGGTTTCAGACACAACATCCTGACGTAATGGCTGAGGGTGATCAAATGGACTTTTTAGCGGTTCAACACCCTCAGTATCGATTGCTTTTAAGGTATCCATCATGCCTAAAATTTTATTTAGACTTTGAGCATATTCAGCAGATTGCGTATCATTGAGCGAAAGACGTGCAAGATTGGCGATTGCTGAAACTGTTTGTGCATTTAAATCTGCAGAATGCTGAGCATCCGGTGTAGACATACCATCACCTAATCAGTATTAAAAAATTCAAAATATCGTGCGTTATAATAAGCGATTGACTTGTTCAACGCACTACATTTAGTTAAAGTTGCCACCTTGCGTCCACATAAAGTTTAACTGAGAACGACCCGTGATTCTAAAACGACTAATTGGCTTGTTTTCGCCGGATCTAGCCATTGATTTAGGTACAGCAAATACACTTATTTATGCACCAGGGCGGGGCATCATTCTGAATGAACCGACAGTTGTCGCGATCCGTCACAGTGGTTCACAGAAAATTGTTGCCGCCGTAGGCCTGGATGCGAAACAGATGCTTGGACGTACCCCGGCAAATATTTCTGCCATACGTCCGATGAAAGATGGCGTAATTGCCGACTTTGAAGTAACTGAGACCATGCTGAACCAGTTCATTGGCAAAGTCCATGAGAAGCGCCTGTTTCCACCTGCACCACGTGTTGTGGTGTGTGTACCATGCAAATCGACACTGGTTGAGCGTCGTGCTATCCGTGAAGCGGTATTTAATGCAGGTGCGCGTGATGTCCGCCTGATTGAAGAGCCGATGGCGGCTGCAATCGGTGCAGGTATGCCGGTTGAGCAGGCATGTGGTTCTATGGTGGTTGATGTTGGTGGTGGTACCACTGAAATTGCGATTATTTCCCTACAGGGTTGTGTGTACGCAGATTCTCTACGTATTGGTGGTGATGTTTTTGATGAGCAGATCATTAATTATGTGCGTAAAGCACATGGTTGCGTGATTGGTGAAACGACTGCGGAACTGATCAAGAAAGAAGTGGGTATGGCGATCGGAGACGGTACAACACTTGAAATCGAAGTGCGTGGCCGTAACCTGGCTGAAGGCGTTCCCCGTTCAATTACTGTAACCTCTGATGAAATTACTCAGGCCATTGCTGATCCGCTTTCCAATATTGTCAGTGCAGTAAAATCGGCACTTGAACAGACTCCACCAGAGCTGTCCTCTGATATTGCCGAGCGCGGAATTGTGCTTACAGGCGGTGGTGCATTGCTGCGTAATCTGGACAAACTGCTGGCTCAGGAAACCGGACTGCCTGTTATGGTTGCAGAAGATCCACTGACCTGTGTGACTCGCGGTGGTGGTAAGGTACTCGAATTCTTCGATAACCCGAATCATGACATGCTGTTTGTAGGTTAAGTTAGGAACCAGGCGGTGCAACCGAATCTTTTTTCAAGACAACCGCCATCTTTTCGCTCATTCATCATAGCGGTGATCACCTGCCTTATTGTGCTGTTTTTTGACTGGCGCATGCCGCATGTGGTGCAACCTGCTAGGGAAGTCCTGTACGCTGCATATAATCCTATTTATGCACTGGCAAGCTATCCCGTGTTGTCGAGAGAATGGCTGAGTCAACAAACCAAATCTGAAGCCCAGCTGCGCCGTGAAAATACTGCGATGCAGGCCGAGCTGTTACAGGCTCAGGTGCGTCTGCAGAAACTGTCAGAGCTCTCTGCCGAGAATACACGTTTACGTGGTCTGCTCGATACGCCACTTATTATTGATGGTCGTATGGAAATTGCAGAAGTCATTGGTACTGATGCAGATCCCTTACGGCATATCATTATTATTAACCGAGGAGCCAGCAATCAGCTCAAGGTGGGGCAGACTGTGCTGGATGACCGTGGAGTAATGGGGCAGATCATTGATGTCTATCCGCATTCTAGCCGTGTAATGTTGCTCTCGGACAAGGAACATTCGCTATCTGTACGTCTGGAACGGACCGGTATGCGTGCCATTGTGGCAGGAACAGGCGATCTGGGACTGCTGAAAATGGAATACGTGCCGACCAGTGCAGATATCAAACCGGGAGACAAAATCTATACTTCAGGGTTAGGTGAACATTTTCCGGCAGGCTATCTGGTGGGTACCGTATCTAAAGTCAGACGCCATAATTCAGGTGAGTTCGCCCAGATTCAGGTGGTTCCAGCTGCACAGCTGGCTGGTGGACATCATGTGGTGATCCTGTTTTCGGACTCTCTGGCGATGGAGCAACCCTATGCCAATCGCTAAGTTGCGTTATGAAAAGCGTAAAGATCCATTGATTGTCATTATCCTGTCAGTCATAGTTGGGTCAGTATTAATGGTCTATCCACTGTCTTATGACATTTCCGGATGGCGGCCATTATTTATGCTGATGATCATGCTGTTCTGGATATTGTGTCAGCCAAGCTGGACAGGTGTCTGGTTTGCCTTTGCAGTGGGCATTTTTACAGACTTGCTACGTGATGCGCCCCTGGGAATGAATGCACTCAGTTTTGTGCTGATCACCTTTGTCGTACGCTGGTTTACCCGTGAACGCCGGATTTTAACCTTTGGCAATTTATGGGTACTGGCAACGCTAGCAATTTTTGCCCATCTGCTATTTACCTGGTTCACCCAGGTTATGGCCGGGCTGCATTTTTCAATTGCACGGCACTGGCAGCCATTGCTTAGCAGTATTTTGTGCTGGCCTATCCTTTATTACCTGCTGCGAAAATGGCGCATCTGATTCTGGCCTCAAGTTCGCCAAGGCGACAGGAGCTGCTCAGGCAATTAGGACTGGAATTCGATATTCACAGTCCTGATATTGACGAGAGTACAAGAGTAGGTGAAAGTGTCGGTGAGTACGTAGAGCGTCTGGCTTGTCAAAAAGCACAGGCAGTACTCGCACAATATCCTGAATCTGTAATTATTGCTGCTGATACCAGTCTCGGGCTGGATGGTACCATTATTGGTAAACCTGAATCGAAGCAGCATGCCTTTGAAATCTGGTCAAAATTATCTGGCAGACACCATGATGTTTTTTCAGGGGTCTGTATTGCCACATCCCGGCAGATTTCGAGTATAGTGGTACATACCCAGGTTGAATTTCAAACCCTCAGTCCAAACGACATGGAGCGTTATTGGGCGACCGGAGAGCCAGAAGGCAAAGCGGGTGCATATGCCATACAAGGCATTGCAGCGCAATATATTCCCCGGATTTTTGGTAGCTACACCAATGTGGTCGGGTTGCCGTTACATGAGACAATACAGTTATTAAAAGCAGTTAAGGCACTAAATTAACCGCTGGAAAGAATTTTTATAATGTTTTGAGTTTTAGTATGTCTGATGAGCTACTCATTAATGTCACCCCTATGGAATGTCGGGTCGCATTAGTTGAAAATGGTACGGTCAATGAACTGTTTGTTGAACGGACTGTCAAGCGTGGTCTGGTGGGAAATATCTATAAAGGCAAGGTAGTCCGTGTATTGCCTGGCATGCAGGCTGCTTTTGTCGATATTGGCCTTTCACGTACAGCTTTTTTACATATCAATGACATGATCTGGCCCCGCAACCAGCCTACTCCCAATGTATTTGAATTATTACAACCCGGCCAGATTTTGACGGTGCAGGTCATGAAAGATATGCTGGGTACTAAAGGCGCGCGGCTGTCTACTGACCTTTCAATTCCTTCCCGCTATCTGGTACTGATGCCATTTGGAAATCATATTGGGGTTTCACAGCGAATCGAATCAGAAGAAGAGCGTGACCGGCTGCGTTCACTGATTGAGAAAATTCAGCAACAGCACAATTTACCTGGTAGCGTAATTGTGCGTACGGCAGCTGATGGCGTCGATGAAGCAGATATAGCCCAAGATATGGCCTACCTTGCCAAGCTTTGGGAATATATTCAGCGCAAACAGCGTGCTACCACTGTCCCATCTCTGATTTTTGAAGAATTACCTTTGCCTCAGCGTGTTATCCGTGATCTGGCCAATGAAGAAACTGCCAAAATCTATATTGATTCACGGGAAATCTATACCAAACTCAGCGAATTTATTGAAGAGTTCGTACCGGGTATGCAAGATCGTCTGATTCACTACCCAGGTGAGCGCCCACTTTTCGACTTGTATAATGTCGAAGAAGACCTGCAAAAAGCCTTGCAGACACGGGTGGCCTTAAAATCAGGTGGCTATCTGATGATTGATCAGACTGAAGCCATGACTACTATTGATGTTAATACAGGTTCCTATGTGGGCGGCCGTTCACTTGAAGATACGGTCTTTAAAACCAACATGGAAGCCACTCAAGTGATTGTCCGGCAGTTACGACTACGCAACTTGGGTGGCATCATTATTATTGATTTTATTGACATGCAGGAAGCGAACCACCGCAATGAAGTCATGCACCAGTTTGAAAAAATGCTGGAACGGGATCATGCCAAAACTAAAATTACACAAGTTTCCGAATTGGGACTGGTAGAAATGACCAGGAAACGAACTCGGGAGTCTTTAGAACATCTATTATGTGAAGCTTGCCCAACCTGTCAGGGACGGGGATATGTGAAGACAGCAGAAACAGTATGTTACGAGATATTTCGAGAAATTATGCGCTATGCTCGGGCATTTGAATCACAAAGTGGCTTTACAGTAGTTGCCCATCCTGCGGTCATAGACCGTCTATTAACAGCAGAAGCACCAGCAGTGGCGGATTTAGAGCATTTTGTAAATCGGGTAATTAAGTTCCAGGTCGAAAATCTGTATACGCAAGAGCAATATGACATCATCTTAAGCTAAAGTTGTAACAGAATTTCGCTTAATCCTTGTTACAACTGAAATTTTACTTTCATGCATGAATTTTCAATACTAGATGCATTGGGTAGCCAAAGACTTTTCTCCCCTATGTAGTCTTAGCAAATGAGGTAAATGACATGAATGTTAGCGAAAGAATTATTCATAAAGGTTTTCAACACGTACTTGATTCAAAAAAAGTCAATACATGCTATATGCTTGATGATGATGGTCGAGAAATCCAGATTACTACTGCGATGATCCGCTCGGTTTGTCACCAGCTTTTAAAACAGTGCCGTACTATTAAAAAATAAGGGGCCTAATTTAGCCCCTCAATTTTTTATTGTTCTTTAACCTGTTACAGTCAGATTTTTCTCAAACGTTTCAGCTTCAATCAGTGATTCAAAATGTTGTATTTCATCTTCCAAATGGGTAAGCAGATTCTGCATTTTGGGTAATGCATTGCGACAGGCGATTAAGCCGACCTCGAGTTTGTCCAGATAACTGGTCATGGTAATATTTAAAGCTTGTCCATCTAGTACAATCGAAGCAGGAAAAAGTGCATCCAACTTTGCACCATTCCAGTACAAGGGTTCACGTGGACCCGGCACATTAGAAATTACTAAGTTAAAGGCCTGACGTTTAGGCATCATTCCTGAAAGTATATTAAGTCCTGCGGCAGAGTATACCAGTGCGCTGTAATTCAGAATCTGACCTGACGTCATCCGTTTAAAGCGCTGTTTAGCATTCAGTACACTCCGGCGAATAGTTTCCAACCGTTTTAATGGATCTGCCTGATGTGTACCCAGATTGGCCAGAATCATGGTAATCCGGTTGCTCACATCTGAGTCATCATCCCGGATAGAAGCTGGAACCATGGCAATTAATGGTTTCGCCGGTAAACTGTTCTGGCTAAGAAGATATTCACGTAAAGCACCCGAACACACTGCCAGAATTACATCATTAATAGTTACATCCAATGCACTTGCGATACTACGTAAACGGTTCAACTCAAAAGATTGTGCTGCAAAACGTCGTGAAGCACTGACCCGCTGGTTGAGTATACTTTTCGGTGCTTGAAAGCTGGAAACATAGTGCGGATTACGGCCCATATCTTTCATCACTGTCTGTGACAGTTCATACATTACTTTAGGTACAGCTTCAAACTGGTCTTTAAGTAATCCAAGAATTTTCTTTGTACTTCCTTTTTTAGCTTCTTTAAGGCGTTTGGCTCGTGGGCCTTCTACACACCATGGCGGTACAATACTTTTAGCCTGCTGGTCTTTAGATAGTGATTTTTCAACCAGTCGCATTCCTGCAATTCCATCAACCATGGCATGATGAATTTTGAAGTACATAGCAAATCGGTTGCCTTCAATACCTTCAATAATATTACAGGTCCAGAGCGGTTTTGCGCGATCAATAAGTGTACTATGTTCTTGAGAAATATAAGCTAATAGTTCGCGAATACGTCCTGGATGAGGCAGTGAAATATGGCGGAAGTGATGATCCAGATCAAACTCTTCATCTTCATCCCAAAACAGGCCACTTAGCCGGTTATTAAAGGGTGGTATCGGAATTGATTTTGAGTTACGAATATCCTGTACCAGATCTTGTATAAAAGTCGCGGGTGCATGTTCAGGAATTTCAAACAGGAATAGACCGCCTACATGCATGGGCTGTTGACGTTTTTCTAATGATAAAAAAATGAAATCAATTGGGTGTAATGGACGCATAGCGTTGATTGCCTCACTGCAATGGATCTGTCAGCTCTTATTGAGCTGCTCATTGTTAGAATTATAGAACACGCGTTACAGTATATAATCTTTCAGTCCAGACGCAGCATAAATTTATGTGAATTCATCAGTTAAATAAAAAACCGCCCAATCAACTGTTAAGACTCTCAGTTAGGTATGAGCGGTTTTTTGACTGATATTACTTCTTTAAATTACCAGCATGCAGACCACATTCTTTATGGGTGGCTTCTTCCCACCACCAGCGCCCTTCACGTTCATGCTGATTTGGTAAAACAGCTTTAGTACAAGGTTCACAGCCGATTGAGATAAAACCACGTTCATGCAGGGCATTATATGGAATTTCCATTAAACGGATATAACTCCAGACATCACTGCTTGACCAGTTGGCCAGCGGGTTATACTTGATTAATTGTTTACCCTGCCCAGAAAAACCTGTGTCTGCCTGAACTACTGGTATTTCAGTACGGGTTCCTGGACTCTGGTCACGACGCTGACCGGTAATCCAGCCATCTAAAGTCGCTAGTTTCTTGCGTAATGGCTGAACTTTACGAATACCACAGCATTCCTGATGGCCATCAACATAGAAGCTAAACAGGCCTTTACGATTTACCATATCGAGTAAGGGTTCTGCTTCAGGAAAACAAATTTCAATTTCAATGTTGTAATGATTGCGGACTTTTTCAATAAACTGATAGGTTTCTGAATGCAGCCGGCCAGTATCCAGACTGAATACCCGAAATGGTTTTCCCAAGCGGGAGGCCATATCAATCAGGACTACATCTTCAGCTCCTGAAAATGAAATAGCAATTTCACCTTCCTGACTCAAGGCAAGTTCCAGAATCTCGCTTGGAGATTTGTCAGCATATTCAGATGCCAAGGCATCCACTATATCAATGGTTGGGATAGCGGTCATGAAGGCTCCTGGCTCAAAGGCTTGGACGCTGTAAAAATATATATTCACTAAAGTGCAATACATTTTAAGGGAAATGAAATAAGCTGCTTAGCACATTAACTACAAAGCTTATGAATAAAACTGATTAATAAACAGTTGCGCAAAATATAACGGGTTAATGCTATGATAATCCGATTTTTTTATGATGCTTGGAGAATTCATGGAAATTGTATGTCTCGATCTTGAAGGGGTATTAGTCCCGGAAATCTGGATTAACTTTGCAAAAAAAACAGGGATTAAAGAACTAGAAGCCACTACTCGAGACATTCCTGACTACGATGTCCTGATGACTCAGCGTTTAAATATCTTGAAGCAGCATGGTTTAGGCTTAAATGATATTCAGGCCGTGATTGCAGATATGGGTCCATTACCCGGCGCCAAAGAATTTGTAGAGTGGGTCCGTACCCATTTCCAGCTGATTATTTTATCTGATACTTTCTATGAATTTGCCCATCCATTGATGCAACAGTTGGGCTGGCCTACTATTTTTTGTCACAAGCTGGAAACAGATGAAAAAGGCATGATCACTGCCTATAAATTACGTCAAACAGACCAGAAACGTGAGGCAGTAAAGGCACTCCACAACCTGAATTTTCGTGTAATTGCAGCAGGGGACTCGTATAATGATACAACCATGCTGGGTGAAGCAGACCATGGTTTCCTGTTTGATGCGCCAGAAAATGTAATCGCTGAGTTCCCGCAGTTCCAGGCAATTCATGGTTACGCTGCTTTAAAAGAGGCAATCCGTTCAGTGTCACTGCGCGATATTCCAGTTTAAGATTTTATAAATAAGCTTAAAAAAGGGCACTTGAAGCGCCCTTTTTCTATAAATTGTCTAATGAGATTTTTAGAATTTGTAACCAATATTTAGACCATAAGCGATAGCATGATTACTTTCAAAAGTACCTGCCGCCGTATGAGCACCTGTTACTGCATCAGCATCACCTAACCAGAAGTATTTTACACCTGCACCAATAAAGTAATTTTCAGCCGGTGAAAAACGTACGCCTGTACCTATACTCCAGTAACCTTCAGTTGGGCCTAGAGTTGTTACAGGATTACCTGCACCAGAATCCCAACCTACTGATACATTACCTGCCCACAGATCATTAAATTTACGACCTACACCGACCGTTGCTGAAATCTGATCATCTTTATAGTCAATCAGATTAAAGCCATTTGGTTTGCCAAGAGCTGGAGTTGATTGACCAAGGACTTGCGATAACTTGCCGAATTTATAAGGTTGAACTGCAAACTTGGACCATTCTACCCATCGTACATTGGCAAATGCGACAGTATTTTCCATAATGCCCGTTTGAAAATCGATATTAACTGACTGTGGCGTGGTTAATTCAGTACGTCCAGAAGTAGCACTAATCTGGTTCATTGCACCATCAAGTCGAGGATTACCAGTGAGTCCTGCCGCGCCAAAATTCTCATAAGCATTCATATCATGCTCAATTTCAGAACGATAGGTTATAGCAGCTTTTAGGGCAATCTCAGGAATTTGATAAGCAATACCAGCCAGCCAGCCTACCGATTCGTCTTCACCTGTTTTTAAATCATATCCATTGAAGGCGCTATAAGCATTACCGCGTAATTTCACCGTACCATCAACTGTCTGATAAACAGCACCTGCATATAAATTCCAGTTTTGAGTAGGCTGATAGCCAATCAGAAAATTCAGGTTTTGAGTATCTACTTCAACGGTAGTACCACCTTTAAATGGAACCATACGGTTTTCAACAAAGTTATTATTTCCTTTGTACTCGGCATCAGCACCAAATGGCTGATCATAGATCAGACCAAGTGAAATTTTATCAGTAGCCTGAATTTTCAAAGCCGCTGATGGGAAATAGTAGTCACCAGCCATATCACCAGCAACATTCCCATTTGCGTCAGTACCTGAAACATCAGGATCAAGGATAGAAATACCTGCCTCAAAATAGTTTCCAGGCTGTAAAAATGCCTGAATAGATTGACCTGAACGGTCTAAACCACCCGCATTAACCGCAGTGAGAGGGAGTGAGCTAAGAAGAATAGCGGAATAAATTTTATTGAGCTTCATGGTCTTTCCCTGATGCCATATGTAACAAAAAAGTTGAGGGAAAGTAACACAAAACAAAAAAGAGTAAATGCTCAGCTCGGTCTAAAAAATGAACTGATGAATGCAAGAAATATGCTTGATTAGAGTAAAAAGACTAAGAATACTGATGTATATAAATGATTTATAAATAAAAAATTAGAGTAAATGTTTTAAAAAGATACCAAACAAAACCGGATTTTTTTTGGCTAAATTAGCAACACTTAAAATTTGTATAGTAGAGTAGTAATAGAAAAGCTACCGCAAGCGATAGCCTTTCTAAAATAATTTACCTTAGAAACGATAACCAATTTTTAGACCATAACCCCAAGCATCGTTATCTTCAAAATCAGCTACATATGAATTAGAACCGAAATCAGATGCAGCTTGAGCTTTTGCATCGCCTAACCAGAAATATTTCACACCGCCCGCAATAAAGTAGTTTTGTGCAGGGCTAAATTGTAGACCTAAACCAAGATTCCAATAGCCTTCTGTTGGGCCTAAAGTAGAAACTGGATTACCAGCACCTGAATCCCAACCTACAGAAACGTTACCTGCCCATTGTTCAGAAAATTTACGGCCTACGCCTAGAGTAGCTGAGATTTGATCATCAGTATAAGAAACAATATCAAAGCCATTTGGATTATTAGGAGTAGCACCTGCCGCGCCTAAAGCTCTTGAAACTCGTTCAAACTGCTGTGGACGAATTGAGAAATCCTTCCAGTTGACCCAGCGTACGTTAGCAAAGGCTACTGTATCTGCCATAATACCGCTTTGGAAATCAAGGTTTACAGACTGAGGAGTAGAAATTTTAGTATTTGTATTTACATTATAAAGCGCAGCAGCAGGGTTTTGCGTTACTAAAGCTAAAATATCACTATGACCATATTCATTTGTTTTCAAATCATGATCAATTTCAGAACGATAAGTTAGTGATGCTTTTAGAGCAATTTCAGGAATCTGGTAAGCAATACCCGCTAACCAACCTACAGCACTATCGTCTTCCATTGTAGCATTGTATTGACCTAATGCAGTTGTACTGCCATATGCTAGACCACGTAATTGAACATTACCTTCAACTGACTGGTATACAGCACCACCATAAATATTAAAATTTTCAATAGGTTGATAACCTACAAGCATAGTAATATTTTCTGATTTAACTTCTACTTCTGTACCTTCTGTTCCATTATGGAAAACACCACCAGCTAAAGGATTTAAATAAGTATCAGTAGGGTAAGTTGCTTTCGCTCCAAATGGCTGATCATAAATTATACCAAATGAAAAATTATCAGTTAACTGAAATTTTAATGCTGCACTTGGAAAATAATAATCATCACCCATTTCGCCAACTGAGGTGCCTCGATAAGCAGGAGCTAATGGTGCGGCAGCTCCTCCTGGCGTCCAATTATTTTGAACTTTACCAGAAACTGATGGATCAAGAACAGAAATTCCGGCTTCAAAATAATTACCTGGCTGTAAGAATGCAGAGATCGACTGACCTGAACGATCTAAAGCTGCTGCAAATACCCCAGTTGCAGGTAGCATTGCTAAAATCATTGCTGTGCTAAGAGTTTTTAATTTCATTCTAGTCTTTCCTTGAGATACGGGAAGTTTTACGTGCATGATCTATGCTTTTTAATTTTGGAGATCATCCTCTTCCGGGATAAAATCTAACTTAACTCCATGTGACAAAAATAGCACAATTAAACTAAGAGTAAATGCTCTATTTGAACTTAAAAATAAAAAAAATATGTTGAAAAAACATGCTAACTGGAGTAAATGTTCTATAATTTAAAAAGAATAATAAATTAAGTAATTGAAATATAAAAATATTAATTTATCGTTATTATGTAATAATCGCTTTTTTCAATTAAAATTTAAAATTTGACTATTCAGATTTTTAAAAATAATCAAGAAAATCAAGAGCAAAATTTAAGCAAATAATTAATTTAAGTGAATTCATTGTAGGGAGGAATGGGTTAATTTTCTTTAAACAAGATTTTAAGTAGGAAGTAGTGGGTCAGTTTAAGATGATTTTAAGTAATATCTGTTCAGATAAAGAGGATATTTATTTAAATTTTCTGTGATGCAAAACTCAAACTATTTTTTGTCTTATCAGTACATTTTATTATTTATAAATTTCTTTATCTTAAAAATTTTTTTCCCTGTAGGCGGGTTAATCGATTTATCTCTTATACAACCGTGGGTAAGCCACTCGGGAGAATTCCTATTTCGTGATAGCTGGTATTTGGCGAAACTCAACCATAGCTATATAAAAGATATAATTATGGCTGTTTATATCTGCTATTTTATGGGCTGGTTAAGCTCATTTAAGTGCCAAAAACTTAAAATGTATCAAATGAAGTGGGGCTATTTTTTTCTGGTCTCCCTGTTATGTACCAGTATCGTTGGTCTCATCAAGTCGCAGTCTGCATATGCTTGTCCATGGAATATGACTATCCCTTCTGTTTCGGGGTTTACTTGGGATTTTTCAGCAAAAAATGGGCATTGCTTTCCAGGCGGCCATGCTTCAACAGGTTTTGCTTTATTAACAGGCTATTTTGTTTACCGCTTATCTAATATAAAAAAGGCCTGTTTCTTTCTTGTGGCTGGCTTAATACTTGGTTTTGCAATGGGCTGGGCGCAGATGATGCGTGGTGCCCATTTTTTAAGTCATAATCTATGGACATTGTGGATCTGCTGGTGTGTAAATGTTCTGATATACCAGATTATCCTCAAGTATTCTCCTCAAATTTTAACTACTGACTAGAGATTCTGGCTCTCTACTTTCTACAGGTTTTTTAAAGAATATTATCTGGTAAAAATATATTGACCTGTAAGCCACCTAATGTCTGGCTGTGTGTAAAACTAAGCCGTCCCTTTAAACGTTGGGTTGCCTTATGAACAATGGACAGACCTAAGCCACTCCCAATTTCTGTATGCTGATAAACACGGTAAAAACGCTGAAGCACCTTTTCGTATAGCATAGGGTCAATACCTGGTCCACTGTCTTCTATCTGTATCAGTGCTCCATTTTCTCTGGCATATACGGAAACATTAATTACACCATTCTCTGGCGTGTATTTAATGGCGTTATCAATCAGATTAAAAATGATTGAGTGTATGATAGCGGGTTCCGACAAGATACTCACCGGATCCTGCTGCTCCATGCCCAGATCGATATTCTTTTGTATTGCCAGCTGGATGAGCTCCTCTACACAATTTGTAGCGATATCGCTCACTCTGACCTGCACACCATGCTCAGTTTCTAAAATATTTGCATCCTGTTGAGCCAGGCTAAGTAATTGACTGACCAGATGCTGGACACGCATTAAACCTCTATTGAGGTTCTTTAAATCAGGATGGTCAGGAAACTCTTGTAACAGAATCTGTATTTGCAAATTTAATGCAGTAATCGGTGTTCTTAACTCATGAGCTGCATTTGCTATAAATTGCCGCTGCTCTTGCTGTGAATACTGAATCCGGCTGAATAGAGAGTTGATTTCATTAAGGACTGGTACAATTTCTTGGGGATATTTAAATATTTGAACCGGTTCTAATTCATGTGGCTCACGCTTTGCAATTTCTTCTTTAAATTCGTCTAAAGGTTTAAGATTGTGGCTGATGATCCAGCCTAATCCCCAGAGCACCAAGGGCATAAACAGCAAGTAGGGAATAAACATATTACCCGCAAGTTCTAGTGCCAGATGCCGGCGGACAGAAAGCTGCTGGCTAACCTGTATCTGGTCATGCTCAAGTGGGAGCACATAAGTCCGCCAGATATCACTTGCAGTCTGGTGTGTATAAAAACCGGCTTTTTCTACCGGTGCAACCAGCCGCTTTGACTGGCTTTGATGATCTTGATCAGTATATGCCCATACATCTACAAATAAATCTTCTTCATGGTAGCGCTGATGTTCATCAAACTGGCTTTGGATCTGCTCTGGACCATGGGCGGCAATACGTTCAGCCAGATTCTGCATCTGGGCATCCAGAATTTCATTAATTTCTTCAAGCGCAATACGATAAGCTGAAAAGACCAGTACACAGCCTAGACTGATACTAAAGAATGAAATATAGAGTATGAGCCGTTTTTTTAATGAGTAATTTGATGACATAAAAACTTCGCTGTTTAAGCTTAGGCCTGACCCAGACGGTAACCTAAACCGCGAATAGTCCGGATAAAGTCTTTGCCGAGCTTGGTGCGTAAATGATGTATATAGACCTCAATGGTATTGCTGTTGATTTCAGAATCTATATCGTAGAGCTTATCTTCCAGACTGCTTCTGGAAAAAATTTTATAGGGATAACTCATCAAGGGAATAAGGATAGCCCATTCACGCTTGGACAAGTCAATATGTTCATTTTTAAACAGGGCAGAATGCTGTTCCAGATCAAGTATCAGGTCGCCATGTTGTAATATCTGTACGGTTTCGGTCTGAATGCTGGTTATAGTGCTGCGACGTAATAGAGCCTGTATACGTGCCAGTAATTCATCAAATTCATAAGGCTTAACCAGATAATCATCTGCACCTTGATTCAAGCCATCTACCCGGTTGTGTAGCTGGTCGCGTGCAGAAATAATTAAAACTGGAAGAGTCGGTTTTTGCTGCCGGATCTGCTTGAGGACCTGCATTCCATCCATAAGAGGGAGGCCCAGATCTAGCAGGACAATATCAAATTCCTGTGTTTTAAGCAGTTTTAGGCCATCAATACCGTTATTTACCCATTGCACTGCGAACTGCTGATATTGCAGCAGTGTAATGGTGGATTCGGCAATCATAAAATCATCTTCAATAATCAGGATTTTATTCATTTTTTATATCCTCAGGCCCGATAGATGATGGCATTGTTGCAGCATATCATGCTGTGGCTGTATCACTGCACTCTTAATGTTGAGCAGACTGAGCAGGGTAGGAAATAAATTATCCTGGCTCAGATTTTGCTGTTTCTGGTTGGCCAGACAGGCGAACTGCACAGGGTGCTGCTGTTTCCAGCTCTCTGAAAACCACATTAACATTGGAATATGGGTTTGCTGGCTGGGTGCAATGGCATAAGGCGAACCATGTAAATATAAACCATGCTCTCCAGTAGATTCACCATGATCCGACAAATACCATAGCGCGCTCTGATAGTGTTGGTTTCCTTCTAAGGTTTGTATAAGCTCGGCTAGCACATGATCGGTGTAAACTATTGAATTATCGTAGCTGTTAATTAAAGACTCGGCACTACAACCCTGAATGGCATTGGTATTACATGTCGGTTGGAACGGCTGGTATGCTGCTGTTGAGCGCTTAAAATAAGCCGGGCCATGACTTCCTGCCTGATGCAGAACAATCAGGCGTGGTGTCTTATCTGTCTCTGGAATACTGGCCAGATAAGCCTGGAGTGCCTCAGGCAAGATTTCATCATGACATTCTCCCTCTATACACCACTTCTGTTTAAGGGATTTATTGAATTCATATTGTTCTATGCGGTTGCAGACGCCTTTACAGCCTGAGTTATTATCTACCCAGGTTACTTTGTAGCCCGCACGCTGGGCAATATCTAGCAAGCCTTCCCGGTGTGATGCCAGCTGTTCATCATACTGCTGGCGCGGCATACCGGAAAACATGCAGGGAACTGAAACTGCCGTGGCTGTTCCACAAGAACTGACCTGACTGAAATTTATAATATCCAGTTTAGATAGTTCTGGATTGGTCGCTCTGGTATATCCGTTTAAAGCAAAGCTTTCGGCACGGGCAGTTTCACCTACTACCAGAACCATAAGCTGGGGTTTTTTCGAATCTGATACCGGTAAAATTAAATGTGCATCTTCTCCATATTTAATAAGCGGCAAATTCTGTCTTGGCGCTTTCTTTTTATAATACGAAATGCTAGATGCGATTACATTTTGTGGGCTGATCATACCTTTTAGATCACGATGTTCACGAAAGATAGCTGCATAATCAATATAGAAGGTAAATAGCATCAAGCCGGCCAGAACCAATGAGGTAAGCGCACCGAACATTTTAGAAATAAAAACTTTAGATAAAGCTTCAGTTTTTATTTTGACTAAGCCTAGCAATGATAAAGGCAGCAAGACAAAGCCAAGACTCCACAAAACAAATTGCCAGGAGAGCAGATCTAGTACTTCGTGCTGATCGGTCTGTAATGCATTCTGAATTTGGTCAGCTGATATACCTATGCCCAGACTGTTAACAAAATAAGCTGAAAAACCGCCTAAAAGAATGAAGATGACAGCAAAGAATCGAATGTTCCATTTCCACTGCAGCAACTGAAAAATCAGGTTGTAGATACTCACCACTACAATGACTGTTGCCATTAAAAATAACCATGCCTTGATTCCCTGGTAAGGTGTGAGCTGCATCATCTTCATATAAAAAGAAAGATTCAGGGCAACGCCAAACCATATAGACAGGATTAAATTGAAGATATTAAGTGAAATAGGCGGAAACTTGTTCTGGAGTCGTCTGAATATCATAAAGGCATTGATACTTTCAGCTTGTATGGAATTTTAATGTAAAAGCTGAAACTTAAATGATACTTAAATCAGGGAAGAGGAGAGACAAAATATGCAAAAGACTTTGCAATCATTAAAGAGATGTATACTGATTTAAAAGGATGTGTGCCCTGCGGGACTCGAACCCACGTCGGTCGCTTAGGAGGCAACTGCTCTATCCAGTTAAGCTAAAGGCACAAAGAAGACTTATTATAAATGAAAAAGTTACTGTCTCAACAATAACTTTTTCAAAATAGAATTTTATGGACTTTACACACGAGGTTTAAGTATTTTATAAAGCACTAGCATCAGAACCACCCAGATTGGTAGCATCAGCACAGACTCTTTAAAGCCTTGTGTCCACATAATGTAGAGTACAACAGCAATAAATACTAAAACGATATAGTTGCTCAGAGGTGAAAACAGTGCCGGAAATTTGGATAAAATTCCATTTTTCTGAATATAGTCTTTAAACTTTAAGTGGGTTAACGTAATCATGGCCCAGTTCAGTACTAAAGCTCCTACTACCACATACATCAGATGACCTAATGCATCTTCTGGAATCAGATAGTTTAGTAATACGCAACCGAAAATCAGAAGTGCAGAAAAAAGCACAGCAGGAATCGGTACACCTTGCTTATTAACCTTCAAGAATATTTTTGGCGCATTACCTTGCTGAGCCAGACCATACAGCATACGGCTATTGGCGTACATGCCGCTGTTATAAACTGACAGGGCTGCAGTCAGAATAATAAAATTCAGCAGATGAGCTGCCCAGCCAATACCTAACTGGCTAAAAATCATTACAAATGGACTTTTATCCAGACCACCGAGTTCCAGCTGGTTCCATGGTACCAGTGACAGTAAGATGGTGAGTGAACCTACATAAAACAGTAAAATTCGGAAAACTACCTGGTTAATAGCCTTAGGAATAGTTTTTTCCGGGTTTTCTGCTTCTGCAGCTGCCATTCCGATCAGTTCAATCCCGCCAAAGGCAAACATCAGGAAAGCCAGCATATAAAACAGGCCGTCAAAACCATTCGGGAAAAAGCCGCCATGACTCCACAGATTGCTAAAAGATGCACCAGAACTGGCATCTGCAGTAAAGATCAGATAAAGGCCAAACACAATCATGGAAATGACTGCTGCCACCTTGATAATGGATAGCCAGAATTCTGATTCACCATAAAACTTGACATTACCCAAGTTAACTAAAGTAATGATTACAAAAAAGAAGAGTACCGAAGCCCACGCAGGAATATGCGGCCACCAGTAATTGATATATTTGGCAACAGCAGTCAGCTCTGTCATTGCAACTAAAATATAAAGAATCCAGTAGTTCCAGCCTGCCAAGAAGCCCGGAAAGTTACCCCAGTATTTATGCGCAAAATGACTAAAAGAGCCAGCAACCGGCTCATGTACAATCATTTCACCTAGTTGGCGCATAATTAAAAAAGCAATTAATCCACCGATCGCATAACCTAAAATAATGGATGGACCAGCAGACTGTATAACCTGCGCAGAACCTAAAAACAGACCGGTACCAATAGCTCCACCCATGGCAATAAGCTGGATATGACGGTTTTTTAAGCCACGCTGAAGTTGCGATGTATTATTGTTCAAAGTGCTCAGCTCGACGATGACTAAGTCAAGTATTGTAATGTATTGCAACTTATTAGCCTAGTCAGACTAATTGCTTGCTGCTGAATCTTAAGCTCTTTTATAAATTTAATAAAAATAAATAACTTAGCGAGATGTAAGGCTGTTATTTATAGAATCGGGATGGTTGAGTATTTAAATTTAGTCTGACTAGTCTATAAAATAATTCTGCCGGTTTCAGACTCGAACAGGAATAGCCTGCACAGCAGTTTAAAAAACCTTTAATATGAACCGGGATTGGATAGCCCACATTTGCCCAGCAATAATCATAAAGAATGACAGGAATTAAAACAGCAATGAGTTCAGTACCACAAATTAAAGTCGCCGCTACCTATATGCGTGGCGGAACCAGTAAAGGTGTATTTTTTAAACTTGATGATTTACCTGAGAAGGCTCGCGAAGCAGGTCAGGCGCGTGATCATTTTTTACTGCGTGTGATCGGCAGTCCAGACCCTTATACCAAACAGATTGATGGGATGGGTGGAGCGACCTCAAGCACCAGTAAAACGGTGATCCTGTCTAAAAGTACCCGCGCAGAACATGATGTCGACTATCTGTTTGGACAGGTCTCAATTGACCAGCCTGTCGTTGACTGGAGTGGTAACTGTGGCAATTTGACCGCAGCAGTTGGGTCTTTTGCTATTAGTAACGGACTGGTCGATGCTAATCGTATTCCTGAAAATGGTATATGTACCGTAAAAATCTGGCAGGTCAATATTGGTAAAACAATTGTTGCACATGTACCTGTAACGCAAGGGCAGGTTCAGGAAACTGGAGATTTCGAGCTGGACGGTGTGACCTTTCCGGCAGCCGAAGTTCAAATTGAGTTTTTAGATCCTTCCGATGATGATGGTGAGGGGGGCAGTATGTTTCCTACCGGCAATGTCATCGATATGTTCGAGGTTCCTGGAGAAGGCAGTTTTCAGGCTACATTTATTAATGCAGGCATTCCCACTATTTTTTTAAATGCAGCAGATTTAGGGTATACCGGCACGGAGTTACAAGAACAGATTAATACTGACCCTTTAGCGCTAGCACGTCTGGAAACTATTCGTGCCTTTGGTGCTCTTAAAATGGGACTGATACAGGATATAGCTGAGGCAGCCTCCCGTCAGCATACGCCGAAAATTGCTTTTGTGGCGCCCCCGCTTACTTATATGGCCTCCAGTGGAAAGCAGGTCAAGCAGGAAGATATTGACCTGCTGGTCCGTGCGATGTCGATGGGTAAACTACACCATGCTATGATGGGTACTGCTGCAGTTGCTATAGCAACAGCGGCGGCAGTCCCAGGCACTGTGGTAAATCTCGCTGCTGGTGGGGGAGAGCGTGAAGTCGTCCGTTTCGGACATCCTTCCGGGACCTTACGTGTGGGCGCACAAGCTGAACAGCAGCAGGGAACATGGACTGTCAGGAAAGCCGTTATGAGCCGGAGTGCCCGTGTGCTGATGGAAGGCTGGGTTCGTGTACCGGGCGACTGTTTTTAACCAAAGACATTAAATTAAAAAATACCAGTCTTCAAAGTCAGGCTGGTATTTTTTATATTTCCTCTTTTGATTATAAAGAGCCAATGTGATTTTCTCCCTAAAATAGGGGGTGCTATAATACTTTCGAACTGAGCCATAGAGAAAACAGGCGGAAAGCAGTATGATGCTCTTACTTTTGATAAGGATAACCTCATGACTGACCAACTTCCTGCGTGCCCACAGTGTCACTCTGAATTTACCTATCAAGACCAGGAACTTTATATCTGTCCTGAATGTGCGCACGAGTGGCCAGCATCCAACATGATAGAGACCGAAACTTTTACAGTTAAGGATGCGGTAGGTAATCTGCTTCAGGATGGGGATACAGTCAGTGTGATCAAAGACCTGAAAATTAAAGGTTCCTCACAGATCGTAAAAATAGGTACAAAAGTTAAAAATATTCGCCTGATTGAGCATAGTGATCATAATATTGATTGTAAGATTGACGGAATTGGAGCCATGAAACTTAAATCCGAATTTGTTAAAAAAGTCTAACCGAACAGAAGATATTGAGGCTATTTGTGTCAGCAATACCCGCAGTTAAAGCAGAGATATTAAAACAGGCGCAAGAACGTATCCAGCAGGACCTGCTCAGTGCGCTGGAGGCGTTTTCCTTACCAGAGCCTTTAAAAAGTGCGGTATATCATGCAGTCATGCTCGGAGGTAAACGGGTCCGTCCTGCACTCTGTTATGCAACAGCGGCCCTGCAGCCCAACTCCAATTTTGCAGCTGTGCGCCGTGCTGCGGTCGCGATCGAAATGATCCATTGCTATTCGCTGGCACATGATGATTTGCCATGTATGGATAATGATCTGCTGCGCCGCGGTCAGCCTACCTGTCATGTTGCTTTTGGTGAAGACACTGCATTACTGGCTGGTGATATATTACAGTCAATGGCATTTGAAGTTCTGGGTAGCCGCCTGTTTGATCAAGGTGTGGCGGTAGACCAGGCAGTTGTATTAAGACAGATGCAGATATTGGCTACTGCAAGCTCAAAAATGGTTTGTGGCCAGGTGATGGATTTACAGGCTGAAGGCAAGCAGGTAGACCAAAGCCAGCTGGAAAATATTCACCGCAATAAGACAGGCGCATTGATTCAGGCGGCGATCATGATGGCTGCGGTGACTATATTTAATGGTACGGATCAGGCTATTCCACAACTTCGCCAATATGGACAGGCAATTGGTCTGGCATTTCAGGTACAGGATGATATTCTGGATATTGTGTCTGAAACAGAAGTACTGGGTAAAACGGCCGGTAAAGATGAGCAGGTCGAAAAGTCAACTTATCCTGCTTTGATGGGGCTTGAACAGGCACAGCTTTATGCCAAGCAACTCCATGATCAGGCTTTTAGTGCGCTTGAATATTTTGGAGAGGCTGCTGAAGAGCTCAATACAATATCCCGCTTCTTACTGTCACGTAAAAGCTAGATCTGGCCAATAAAACCCTGTAATTAAAAAGGAGCATGTTAAGCTCCTTTTTATATAAAAAATGCGCTCATAAAACTATTTTTTCTAACTATCAGTCTGTTTAAAGCAGTTTTTATTGAGTAATTTATGGGTGTTTTGCTCAAAGTCTTTCTGCCGAGACTCAAGTTTTACTTCCGTTATTTGTTATTAAACTCTATTTAATATTAATAAAATAAGAACAGGCGGCTATTAAGCAAGCCACCTGTTTTAATAAAATCAGTCAAGATTAGTTATGACGACCCATAATTCCGCGGATGGTATTGAGTACATCAGCCGGTAGAACCACCGTTTTAGCATTGTTGGATTTTGCCATATCCTGCATGGCTTTTACATATTGTTCACCGAGCAAATAAGCTACCGGTATTTCCTTGTCACCTACTGCTGAGGTGACCATATCAATAGCTTTTTGTGAGGCTTCGGCCAATACGACCTGTGCCTCTGCATCACGGCGAGATGCCTCCAGACGACCATCAGCTTCTAAAATGGCAGCCTGTTTTTCACCATCAGCACGCGTTACGGTTGCACGGCGCTGACGTTCAGCCGCTGCCTGCGCTTCCATTGCAGCCTGCATGGTTGCAGAAGGCTGAATATCTTGGATTTCTACAGTTTTTAAAGTGATACCCCAATCTGAAATATCATCAGAAATGGCTGCTTTAAGTTTGGCCTTGATATGATCACGTGAAGAAAGTGCATCATCCAGATCCATTTCACCAACAATTGAACGTAAAGAAGTCTGTACCAGATTCTGAATCGCCCAACTATAGTTTTCAATACCATAGACGGCTTTTTCTGGTGTAGTCAGATTGATATAAGCTACTGCATTCATCAGCAGTACGGCATTATCTCGGGTGATCACTTCTTGTGAAGGAATATCCAGAACAATATCTTTGGTGGTCACTTTATAGGCGACTTCATCGACGTAGGGAATTACAAAACTCAGACCCGGATTCAAAGTAGTATGGTATTTACCCAGACGTTGAACAATCCACTTATAACCTTGAGGAACAATACGCACCCCTTTAAAAATAGTTACGCCTACAAAGAGTAAAAAGACTAAAACAATAATGGTGCTGACTGACATGATGGTTTCTCTTTATATTTTCATAATAGTAACGTGCAGTTAACCGTGTCGCTGCACGACCAGGTTATTTCCCGATATATCCGTCACTTGTACCCGATCACCGACTTGAACAATATCTTGCGTACGGCAGTTCCATTCATCCGACCCTAGTAACGGCATGGGAAAACGGACTTTAATCTGGCCATGTTCCATACCGGTCTGAATAACCATGCCTATCTGGCCGATAGTGGCCTCCCTTGAGAGCCCGGCCTTGGTTTTATCGATAGACAGAGGCTTGATAAACTTGAACCAGAGCAGGGTACATAGAATCGACAGGACAATCCACATCACGATCTGAGTGGTCAGGCTCATCATTGGAAAAAGCCAAAACAAAATACAGACCATGATTGCAGCAATACCAAACCATAATGCGGCAAAGGCAGGAAGAATTAACTCGGACAGAATCAGTAAAATGCCGAGTACAAACCAGTGCCAAGGTTCAATTACAAATTCCATAATTTTGTCCGGTGATTAAAGTTACAGCAAAAAGATGAGTCTTCACTGTAACAGATCAATAACTCAATGAAAATTTAAAAATTTTCAGCTGTTCAGAATTTTGGGCGTGGGGCTGGCTTAAAGGCCGCAGGTGACTTCTTAAATTGCTGAATCGCACCTTGAATAGCCCGTATCTTAAGCTGCGCCGCTTTCTCGCCTTCTAAAATAGATTCATTGCTGGCTTTTAAGTCAAGTACGCCTAAGTGCCCGACTTTAGGTTGGATGACCACATTAGCCTGTGCAAGTTCTTCATTAATGCTTTGCTGGCCCATGATATTAATGGTCTGGTCCAGTAAACCCCACATATTTACCGGGCGGCTGGCATCTGGTCTGGCTGAAATATCAACCGCAATAACAATGTCCGCTCCCATATCCCTGGCAGTTTTTACCGGAATCGGGCTCACCAGTCCGCCATCAATATATTTGGTTTTAGCAATAGTTGCCGGCACAAATACATTCGGGATACTGCATGAGGCCCGTACAGCCTGTCCCGCATTCCCCTTAATAAAGTCTGCTTTTTGACCATTATCAAGACGTGTTGCGACTGCAGCAAAGCGGATTGGAAATTTTTCAATTGGTTTATTGCTGACCTGATTATTCACATAGTTCTGCAATTTTTGGCCTAAAATAATACCCTGGCTATTAAGGGTTAAATCACGGATATCAGCCTCTTTAAGCTGAAGTGCCAGCTGCTGTAACTGATATGGGGTTTTACCACTGGCATAAATACTACCGACAAAGCTACCGGCACTGGTACCTGTAACAATTTTAGGTTTAATACCGTGAGATTCGAGTACTTTAATTACACCGATATGAGCAAAACCTTTAGCACCACCACCACCAAGTGCTAAGGCAATAACGGGCTCACGAGCCTTTAATTGTGTTGTAACCGGTGGAGTCTGGGCGGTCTTGTCACATCCAGCAAGAGCTAGTGCCAGTATTCCTGCAAAAGTAAGCTGTGCAAATTTCATCTTTAGTTTAGTAGTGACTTGGATCAGAAAAGATATGTCCATCACAGCAGATTTGCTTAATTTTTGCCAGCATTTTCCAGCAGTTTTTGTAAGGGTAGGGCCAGCCACTCTGGTTTTTTGGGAAAGAATTTCCCCTGATATTGTTTCAGGATATACTCCAGATCTGCTTCATAGTTGCCTGTAGGCTGCATGGCGCCTAGGCAATAAACTTTTTTGTGCTTGTAGTCGAAAGAAAACATGACTATTGGAATATCTGCCTGATAAGCAATCCAGTAAAAACCGCTTTTGATTTTCTCGGCACGTTTTCGGGTGCCTTCTGGGGCGAGGGCAATCCAGATTTTGTCAGTAGAGTGGATTTTTTCCACTGCCTGTACAGTCAGGCCATTGTTACTGTTACGCTTGACTGGAATAATACCTATCCATTTGAGTAAAGACTTAAAAGGGAATCTGAATAGGCTATCTTTTCCAAACACGTTTACTTTTAATCCCAGTGCCCCAATCACCAAAAAACCGTACCAGCCATCAATATTGGAAGTGTGGGGTGATACCACTGCAACAGCTTTAGGCAGATTGGGAAATTTACCCTCAAAAGTCCAGCCCTGTGCCAGAAACAGTTTCTGGCATAAAAGCCGAGTAGCTGCTGTACCGCGTGAGGGAACCAGATTGGGAAGACGGGGAAAATGTTGTAACATGCTTTGGTTTTTTAAGTAGTGGCGTATTTTAAATCTTAATCCGATGTCACAGCTGATACATTGGCAAAATATCTGAAGCTTGGTTTATGGGAATGAGCGTCATGGACAGTATGAGCAGTACAAAAATAATCCTGAATAGCCGAGTAAAGTAAATGTCCCGGCATCTTTATCTGCTGCTGTTTTCGTTGTACTGGGCGCAAGGCCTACCTGTTGGTTTTATGACACATGCCTTACCTGTCATTCTTCGTATGCAAGGGGTATCATTGGCACATATTGGCGGCTTTGGCCTGTTGATGCTGCCGTGGTCAATCAAAATTCTCTGGGCACCCTGGATTGACCGTTATGGTACTCAACGGTTTGGACATTATCGTAGCTGGATTATCCCTACACAGTTATGCAGTGTTTTAATATTAATTGCCCTGTCATTCTTGCCGATTCAGGCACTTGACCAGCCCGTTTTTTTACTCACTTTTTTTGCTGCCTTGATGCTGCTAAATCTGGCAGGTGCCACCCAAGACGTAGCTACAGATGGACTGGCTGTTCATTTGCTTACCCTCAAACAACAGCATTGGGGTAACACTTTTCAGGTCATTGGCTCACGTTTGGGCTTTATAGTAGGAGGCGGAGCTTTGCTCTGGGCATTGGACTGGTTAAGCTGGCAACCTACATTTTTAGTACTGGCAGCTTTGGTTCTTTTAAATACGCTACCCATTGTTTTATTTAAAGAGCCCGCAAAAGAAGTATCGGTCTTTTACGAAAAAATATCCTGCAAGCAAAGCATCAGACAGTATTTTAACTATTTCCTGAATAACCGGATTTTAAAATCCTGGTTAGGCGTGTTAGTCACTTTTAAAGTGGCAGATGGACTATCCGGACCGCTGTTAAAACCACTGATGGTCGATCTGGGACTCAGCCTTTCACAGATTGGTATTTACATTACAATATTAGGTGCTGTTGCAGCACTTTTCGGAGCAGTATTGGCTGGTACGCTATTAAGATGGATGCGTCGTACACAGGCTTTATTCCTGTTTTCTTTTTTCAAGGTTCTAAGTTTAATCGCATACGCTTGGCTGGCTTATTGTTATGACCAGCGGTATAAGGTAAGTCACTGGTTAATCTATTGCATTAATGCAGCTGAAGACATGATTTCTGCCATGTTACTGGTGGTCATGCTCACACTGGTAATGCAATATTCAAGAAAACAATATGCCGGTACAGATTTCACTTTTCAGGTTGCCGTTATGGCAACAATCAGTGGGCTACTGTACACGTTAAGTGGTATCGCCGGAGACTGGCTAGGTTATGCCTATTATCTGAATATTATTATAGGCATTTCAATATTGTGTATGTATCCAATTTGGCTCTGGACGAAAGCCAGTTAGCATCCTTCGGATGTATAAGGACTATTTGTTGTGCTGTATTCAGGTGATAGAAAAAAGTATATGGTTTTATTCTTATAAGAACTTTAAACAATAAAAGTTATATAAACCAAATTTAGTATGGTGTGTGAAAATTAAATATTTTCATTTTGCCTTATAAATAATTTTTATTAATTAATAAATTTAGAAAAGATTCACTGCAATCAAGGCAACAAGGGCAGGTAGTGCTTGAATATATATAATTTTCTTACTTGCGGTCAGTCCACCGTATATTCCTGCAACCAGGACGCAGCCTAAGAAGAAATTGGCGAGTGCCAGTGCATAGCTCTCAGGTGCATACAATGACCAGAGCAGGCCAGCTGCCAAGAAACCATTATATAAGCCTTGATTTTGCGCCATGACTTTAGTCAACCGTGCTTTTTCAAGAGTATTACCAAATGCTTTTAAACCAGAGGGCTTATCCCATAAAAATATTTCTAAAACTAAAATATAGAGATGTAGCAGTGCAATCAAAACAATCAGAATTTGTCCGATCATATACTTTATCCTTATTATTGATGAATAACGCCAGATCAGCCTCGTAGCTGATCTGGGATAAAAAATTACGGTTTAAGAAGTACTTTGCCCTGACGTGCACCTTGAGTGGCTTTCAGTGCAGCTTCTTTAATTTGTGCAAAGCTGAATATACCTTCAACAGGAAGTAGTAATTTTTTTTGCGCTGCAAGCGTCAATAATTCTGTAATTAGCGCCTTTTTGCGTTCAACAGATAACTGCTTGTTGACGACGCTTGCCCAAAAGCCTTT
The DNA here is from genome assembly GCF_002434085.1 of Acinetobacter sp. UBA6571. Classification (NCBI taxonomy): domain Bacteria; kingdom Pseudomonadati; phylum Pseudomonadota; class Gammaproteobacteria; order Moraxellales; family Moraxellaceae; genus Acinetobacter; species Acinetobacter sp. UBA6571. Next base: position 88,225 of record NZ_DJJJ01000058.1, read on the forward strand.
GACAGTGGCCTGTTTAAAAATCAGATCTCCTGAGGAAATCTGCATGGTTTCACCTGTCATACTGCCAAATGAAACCAATAGGCTATTATCGCTCAGTAAAGCGAGCATTTCACCACTGGCTTGACCACCAATTGAGTCTACACCGGCTATAAGAGGCTGATCAGCATGAATGGCTTTCACCTGATTTTTCCAATCTGCCTGGTCTGTTGCGACTACATTCTTGATACCCAAGGCTTGCATTTCAGTGACTGCTTCGTGCCGACGAACCAGATGAATTACCTTCTGACCACGCGCTTTTGCGATCATAGCCACAGTTTTACCCACCGCACCATTTGCAGTATTTTGAATTAGCCATGAATCTGCAGGCAGATTGATAAAGTCTAAGAGCATTAATGCGCTGATTGGCATCCCAATTAACTGAGCCGCAGTTTCGTCATCAATTGCATCAATTAAAGGGACGAGACCCTGCACTGGCGCAATAAAATATTCGGCCCAGCTACCATGAACTCCAGCAACTGCCACACGCTGACCCACTGTTACACCTTGCACACCTTCACCCAGTGCGTCGATTATCCCTACAGCTTCACTACCACCAATTGCGGGAAGTGTGGGCTTATAGCCATAACTGCCACGCACAGTCCATATATCATGGTTATGCATTGGAGATAAAATTGTTTTAATACGTACTTCGCCAGCTTTCGGCTCGGGTTGTGGCATATCGGCAGTTTCCAAAACCTCAACGGGTTCGCCAAACTGATGATGAATAATACTTTGCATTTGCTATTCCTTTAAAGGTTTTAATAATTGTTGGGTGGTTTCCAAGGCGAGATAGAGTGGTTGCTTATCTTGTGCAAGTTTTGCCAATAAAGCTGCACCCAACCATAGTTGATACATTGTTTGCGCCAGTTTTTCAGGTTCAATATGTAAGGAAATTGAACCGTCTTGTTGTCCTTCTTTAAGTAGACTCGTAATACGTTCTGTTAACTTATGCACGCCAAAGTTCAAAATTTGACGCATATCTTCAGATAAATCTGAAACTTCTGCTGCTAACTTGACGATCAGACAGTTTTCTGCCCAGCCTCTGCCATGAATACTTTCTTCAACATGAGCAGGAGGGTTAATCCATGCTTTCCAAAGTGCCAGAAGACGTAGGTAAGCGCTTCCGCCTTTTTGCTGCATCAACTGGTCAATCCTGACCGTGTAATCAGCCAGATACTGTTGTAGAAGTGCGCAGCCGAAAGCCTCTTTTGAAGCAAAGTAATAATAGAATGAGCCTTTAGGCACATCGCAATTCTTGAGAATTTCCTGTAAGCCCACTCCAACAAAGCCTTTATGCAGTACCAATTCAAAACTACTGCTTAAAATATGTTGGCGCGTTGCTTCACTTTTGTCTGATCGTTTCATACTTTTACTATAAATTAATAATAGACCAGTCGTCTACTTAATAATAAATTATTCTAGTGTTTTATATTGAAGCATCTTAATAAATAACTATATGCAGCCAGTATTTATCTGTAATACCGCTCATTCAGTTGTTTTCTATATTCAGATACTATTAGCAGTTGATCTAACTTAATGGACCTCATGCGGAGATAAAAGGTATCAGGTACAACTATACCTTTCTTGAGCAGACAACTAAGCTTTTAATAAAAAAATAAATAATAAAATCAGATTTTTAAATAAAAAATAATTGATTTTATTCAATCACAGGGCTCGCTAAGATCCGTTACAAACCAATCACGAGTAAATCATGAAAATGAAAATTTTAACGGGGCTAATCTTGAGTCTGGTTACAAGCACATCTTTCGCTGCACCAGCCATTTATGGGGAGATCGATGTAAGTCTGGATTATCTTCCAGAAAATAATGGTTCGGGTGTTTCTGATAAAGACGTTTGGGAAATTAATAGTAATAGTAGCTTTATTGGAATCAAGGGCGAGGAAAAACTGAACGAGCGTTTAAGTGCAATCTATGCTGCTGAATGGACCTTTTATGCAGATGGTGATAACACCGATTTTGACCAGCGTAACCGCTTTATAGGCTTAAAAGATATCAGACTTGGTACACTCAAGCTGGGCAAACATGATACACCCCTTAAGCAGCTGTCCGGTGTGGTAGATAGCTTTAATAATTATGTGGCTAATAAGGCAGATGTTGCCGGTATTTTTACTGGTGAAAACAGGGTAGACAATGTGCTGGTTTATGAATCACCCGCTATTCCTGTAGCGGAAGGAAATCTTAAAATAAATACGCTACTGGCAACTGGAGAAGCTTCAGGTATTAAAAAATCCAGTGGCGGTGTTAAAACAGCTGGGCGTGGTTTAGGTGATGCGTTCTCTACAGCGATCATCTATGACCATCAACTGTTTAATGCAGGCATTGCCTATGATAAAGCTATCCCAAGTAATTTTCTTGGACGAGGTATTTTAAATGCTTCCGAGCCGGAACCCTTAAGCAGCGGTATATTCGCAGCAGCAAATACCGTTCGGGCAGTGGGACGGATTCATTTGAACCAGCCTCTGTATCTGAAAGTACTCTATCAGAGTTCAAAAGTGGCGGATGCAGCCGGAAATGCAACGAGTGCGGCGACAATTGATGATGCACAAGGCTGGCTGATCGGAGCAGAGTATCAACTGCCTCAGGCCCAAGACTGGATTCTAAAGGCACAATATAGCCAGAATACCACCTCATTTAAGAATGCCACACCAGATTACGAAGCACAGCAGTATATGGTAGGTGCGGACTATACCCTAAATAAACAGGTCAAAACCTATGGTTATGCGGGTTATTTAACGCTCGAGCAGGGTGAAAGTAAAAATAAACAGCCTCTAGGGGGTATAGGACTTGAATATAAATTCTAAAATTCTATGTATGAACAGGACCAATGAATAATATGGTTCGCACTGTTGAGCCCGGTTTTTTACCAATATCGAATGAAGCGTATGAGCAGCAGTTTGCTAAATCAAGTGAAAAAACCGGTTAATTACGTTGAGGTAAATCAGGCTGAAACTGAGCCTGACACACCCCTTTAATTTTTTGTCTATTCACTACGACATAAATTGACTGTCCTACTTTTTTATCTTTACAGAGCTGTTGGTATTTTGAATATATTCCCAAACGGCTGGTAGGATCAGCGTTTGTATTGTAGAACTGATGCTGCTCCAGACGTGACCAGTCACGAGGGTTATTCGGTTTGAAGCTGAGCCGACATGTGCCAGACAGACGATAACTGTTACTGGTAATTTTCTCTCCCATTATTTTTCCCTGACAAAGTTTATCCAAAGCAGTACGATTAGGACCATTCATCACGTGCATATTATCATTTAGGGTCTGCTTTGCACTGTTCATGGGGGAAAGGGAAACCGTTTCAGCTGTGGATGCAGTAAAACTTTCAGCATTTTGATGCGGAGTTGATGCAGCCATCATGTTATAAACTAAGGGCATATTTAAAGTTGAGTCTGAAGCTGTCGTCTTGGAAACAAGTTCGGCAAAACTTGAATTCATCCATATTGCGGCTAAGCTAATACTGAAGGCAAATGCTCTTTTTTTCATCATGTAACTCATTCTTGGCAAAAGATAAATGATTTAAATTATTGTGATGACTAATAGCCCTGTCATGATCAAGCTGGTTGTTATAGTTGCAATTGCTGTATATTTTTAACACAAATTAGTATAACGCCGATTCTCAATTAGGCTACTCTAATTTTCTAAATTTTAAGTTATGAATATGATGTATGATTCAAGCCATCCTTTTTGATCTGGATAATACTCTGACACACCGTGACCAGAGTGTAGAGGCTTATAGTTACTATTTGGCCCAATATTATCAGCGGCACCTGGGAGAGGTGGATGTAATGCAGATTAAAGCTATCATCAACCGGATTGATAATGGCGGCTATCCCAAAAAGGAATTGCTAACTCATCCGAGTATTGCTGCTTCCGTTGCACAGGCATTACAACATGAACTTAAATGGCATCATGCTGTAGATTTTGATGAGTTGACGGCATTCTGGTTTGAACAGTTTGGCCTGCATGCAGTACCGATGGAAGGCTCTGAACAAGTATTGCAAGAGCTAAAACAGCAGGGTTTTAAACTGGCAATAGTGTCAAATGGCGGTCATGACACACGACTCAAAATTATAGAGGGTTTAAATATCGCTCACTATTTTGACCTGATTGTCAGTTCGGAGCTAGCAGGTTCTAAAAAGCCGGAGCCAGAAATTTTTCAATATGTATGTCAGCGGCTGAATGTTATGCCTGAAGAATGTCTGTTTATTGGTGACCATCCCATAAATGATATTCAGGGCGCACAAAATGCAGGAATGCATCCGGTCTGGATGGAAGGCTTTCATGAAGTAGATCCATATGACGCTCAGTTAATAAGCCCCAGAATTAAAAAACTTGAGGAAATCTGGCAATTTATTGGTTAATAAAGCTAAAAAGCGGCCTGGATGGCCGCCACATATAAGCAGAATTTTAAAACATACTATCATCCGAATTAGCAGAAATTTTATGGATAGAGAGGTCTGCACCAATAAACTCATCTTCCTGACTTAATCGGATATCCACAGTCAGTTTAAGTACGCCATAGACTAAAAAACCACCGCCCAGTGCAATAACAATTGCCAGCAAAGTACCGAATAACTGTGAAATGAGTGAAACACCGCCCAGACCACCCAATATCTGCTGTCCAAATATTCCCACTGCTATTCCACCAAAAGCGCCGCATACGCCGTGTAATGGCCACACACCGAGTACATCATCTACCTTTAGACGGTTTTGGGTATAAGTAAACAGCTTGACAAAAATAAGACCTGCCAGTGCTCCAATAATTAAGGCACCTACTGGATGAACAATATCTGACCCGGCACAGATAGCCACTAATCCGGCAAGTGGTCCGTTATGCAAAAAACCAGGGTCATTTTTACCTATAAAGTTGGCAGCCAGCGTTCCACCTGTCATGGCCATCAGGGAGTTAATGGCCACCAGACCGGAGATAGCATCCAGACGCTGGGCACTCATAACATTAAAACCAAACCAGCCCACAATCAGAATCCAGGAACCCAACGCCAGAAAAGGAATTGAAGAAGGGGGATGTGCACTGATCCGTCCATCTTTTTTATAGCGGCCACGACGCGCACCTAAAAGGATTACAGCTGCCAAGGCAATCCAGCCGCCCATCGCATGTACTACTACCGAACCGGCAAAGTCATGAAAGCTTGCACCAAAACTGGACTTGAGCCAGTCCTGGAGGCCCAGATTCCCGTTCCAGATCATACCTTCAAAGAACGGATAAATTAAGGCAACCAGAACTAGAGTCGCAATTGCCTGAGAGCGCATTTTGGCACGTTCAGCAATACCGCCAGAGATGATGGCAGGTATGGCTGCCGCGAAAGTCAACAGAAAAAAACAGCGCATCAGGTTATAGCCATGATCTTCAGCCAGCGTTGCACCTAGGTGAAAAAAATGATGACCATAGGCAATATAATAACCAACAAAAAAATAAGCCAAGGCAGAAATCGAGAAGTCTGTCAGAATTTTACTTAAAGCATTCACCTGATTCTTATGACGTACAGTTCCCAATTCTAAAAAAGCAAATCCGGCATGCATGGCAAGTACCAGAATTGCACCAAGAAGGAGAAAAAATAAATCCATATTCTGCATAATGAGGTTCCAATTCGGTGCAACTGATCTAAAACTCAGTCAGTATAACCATGCCAAATTTAAGTAAAAGAGAGAAGAAGACAGAAAATATTGATTAAGTTTTGCTAAGAAATAACAAGACTCGATATAAAGCAATTACTTAGGTTTAAATTATAGGTTTGCGTCAAGATGGGGCATAAAAATATAGTCTATTTATGATTTAATTTATTAATAAATATAAATTATTTTTAATAGGTATAAGGCTGGTTATGAATTTGTGCTATGAAAAAGTGCATTTTTAAGCTAAAGATAAACAGTAGAGAATCAGGTTGAAAATTTAACAAAACTAACTGTAAACCTGGTTTTAATCTTAAACACTACAAAAAAGCAGATCATATGATCTGCTTGTTCTCATCAATTTTTTTAATGCAGAATCTTGTTCAGGAACTGCTGAGCACGTTCACCCCGAGGCGTTGTGAAAAACTCCTGCTTGCTACAGTCTTCCACGATTTTACCCTGATCCATGAAAATAATCCGGTCTGCGACCTGACGGGCAAAACCCATTTCATGAGTTACACACATCATGGTCATGCCTTCTTTAGCCAGTTCAACCATTACGTCCAGTACTTCATTAATCATTTCCGGATCAAGAGCAGAGGTGGGTTCATCAAATAGCATGGCAATAGGGTCCATGCTTAAAGCACGGGCAATTGCCACACGTTGCTGCTGGCCACCGGAAAGCTCGGCCGGGTACTTGTTTGCCTGAGTACTTAAACCGACGCGGTCCAGATATGCCAGGCCTTTTTTCTTGGCCTCAGCTTCACTGCGACCCAATACCTTAATCTGGGCAATAGTCAGATTCTCAGTAATGCTGAGGTGAGGAAACAGTTCAAAATGCTGAAATACCATACCAACCCGGCTACGCAATTTGTTCAGATCGGTTTTGGGGTCATTAATCGCAATACCATCAACCAGAATCTGTCCCTGCTGGATGGTTTCCAGGCCATTGACTGTTTTGATTAAAGTAGATTTCCCGGAACCTGATGGGCCACAGACTACTACCACTTCACCTTGACGAATCTGGGTGGTACAGTCTGTGAGTACCTGAAACTTGCCATACCACTTGCTGACATTGTGCATATCAATCATGATCTTTTGATCATTCATACATGTAACCTTTTCTGTAATCTTCTTACGGTATATGTTGCCAGTGCACTAATGGTGAAATAGACCAGACCGGCAAACAGGATGTATTGAGTGAGCAGTGACATCAGGTCACCGCGGACATAATTGCTGCGGAAGAAATCCAGCAGACCAATGGCATAAACCATGGTTGAATCCTGAAATAGGATAATAGTCTGCTGTAGCAGTAAAGGAGTCATCTTGCGAAAGGCCTGAGGCAAAACAACCAGCCGCATGTTCTGGCTATATGTCATTCCCAGAGCATAAGCCGCAGCACTTTGGCCGCGTGGAATTGACTGTATGCCTGCCCGTACAATTTCCGAGAAATAGGCTGCTTCAAACAGCATGAAGGCTACAATACTGGAAACCAAAGCAGTATCTATAGTCAGGAAACGTCCGGTTACTGTGGTGTAAATGAATGGAACTGCAAAGTAGAACCACATCAGCACCAGCAGCAGGGGAATGGAACGGAACAGATTTACATAAGCCTGCGCCACCAGATTAAGTATTCTAAAAGAAGACAGGCGCATCAGGGCCAGCAGGGTACCAATCAGAATTCCGCCAAGGGTGGCAATACAGACAACTTTCAGGGTAATGGTCATGCCGTACCAGAGTGCCGGACCAGAAGCTTGTAAATCCTGTAGAAACGAAGTGAGCCATTCCATATTATTTGCCTCCTGCAATCAGGCCCGGAACACGTAAACGGTGTTCCAACAGGGTCATCAGTAAAATGAGGCAGACATTGATCACAATAAAGATCAGGGTCACAAAGGTATAAATTTCAATAGTATTTTGGGTATATTCACTAATGGTTTTCATCTGTGAAATGATTTCCGCTACCCCGACCAGTGAAGCGACTGAAGTGTTTTTAACACAGTTGGTCAGCTCGGAACTGAGCGGCGGCAAAATCGTCCGGAATGACTGCGGCAAAATGACATAGCGGTATAACTGTGCTGTACTAAAGCCCATGGCATAACCTGCATTGATCTGGCCGCGCGGCAATGCCTCAATACCGGTACGTACCTGTTCACAGACACGTGCGGCAGTAAACAGGCCCAATCCGACACTGGCCGAGATGAGTGCACTGGCATTTGAGCTTAAGTCGTTCATCCACCAGTCCTTGACCGGACCAGGCAAAAAGTTCGGGACTACATAGAACCAGATAAACAGTTGGATCAATAAGGGAACATTACGAAAAAGTGTTACATAAGCAGTGCCGATAGTACGTGCAGTCTTACTGGGCAGGGTGCGCATAATTCCCAAAATGCTCCCCAGCACCATGGCAATACTCCAGGCCACCAGCGCAATGACCAGTAACCAGCCCAGACCGATTAACACCCATTGCAGATAAGTGCTGTCACCTACACCAGTCGACTGAAACAGTACTGACCAATTCCAGCTATAATTCATGAAAACTCCTGACAGAAGCAGGCCAGAAGATATCTGGCCTGACGATGACTGTCTAAAATCAGGACTTACTGATCCCGGTCATGCGGATTGCTGATCAGGGCTTTTACTTGTTCCGACATTGGGAAGTTCAGGTTAATATTTTTTGGTGGAATTGGCTGCTGGAACCACTTTTTATACATATCGTTGATTTCACCAGAGGCATAAGTGGCCTTGATTGCGTCATCAACTACCTGTTTAAATTCTTTATCACCTTTACGCAGCATACAGCCATAAACTTCCTGAATCGGTGGTGTACCTACAATCACCCACTTGTCTGGTTCTTTGGCTTTAGACTTTTCACCAGCCAGCAGAATATCATCCATCATAAAGGCTGCCGCACGGCCATTTTGCAGCATCAAGAATGAATCAGCATGGTCTTTGGCAGAAATAACTTCACCAATCCCCAGTTCCTGTGCATGCTGACGGATATAACGTTCAGAAGTTGTGCCGGCGGTGGTTACGACCTTTTTGCCTTTTAAGTCAGAAAAATCCTTAATACCTGAGTCTTTCGCTGTAAGCAGACGAGAACCGACCTGGAAGAAACCAACTGAAAAGTCGACCTGTTGCTGACGTTCCTTATTGTTGGTGGTTGAGCCACACTCCAGATCGACGGTACCATTTGAAACCAAAGGAATACGGTTCTGGCTGGTCACCAAGTTGTAACGCACTTTCAGATCCGGTTTGTTCAGTTTCTGCTTGAGAGCTTCTACGACCTTCATTTGCAAGTCATGAGCATAACCCACCGGCTGGTTTGGATTATCTGCAATATAAGAAAATGGAATAGATGAATCACGGTGTCCCAATACTACAGTGCCAGACTGACGGATTTTCTCCAATGTCCCCGAACCTGCTGAACCTGTATTTGCAGCATTCCCCGATGCAGCATTATTTTCACTAGCAGGAGCATTATTATTGTTACTACAGGCCACAAGGCCGAGCATCAATGTACTCAGGCACAGCACTGAGGCTGCACGTACTTTATTTGACATGGTAAAACTCCTTTTCTATTGTTGTGAGCTTGCTGTTCCTGCCCAAGATAAACACCTGAATGTTTACCTGTTTTAAACGATTAAATATTTTTATACATCTTTCAACTTATCTTTTAGCATGTTAATAATCGGTGTGGAAGATATCCACGACTGAAGTTGTAGGGGCTTTTATATAAATATTTGTAAATAAAAGAAATTATGATGAAAAAAGCATCATTTTAAAGGGGTGTAGGTGATTAGTTTTACTTACAACTGACGGCTGTAGGAGGAGCTTGATCGTGTATAGTATTTCAACTCTATACTCCATTTCTCTCATGATGAGACTGGCTTGTTTTTATGAAGCAGGAAAAATAAAAAACTATTTTTTTACTTAGGGCTAAAAATACAGATTGTGTATCCTTTGCAGAGCTTATATGTTGTTTAAAACATTATTTATTTTTGCTGCTTGGATCAAAAATTAATTTGATACTTTTTAATGCGGCCCCAGCATATAGTATTTCACATGACACATATAATTCTGGCCCTTTTTCCGTTGGTTGCATTCATTGCTACGGGCTACCTGTTTAAAAGATATCATTTTTTAAGTACCGAATTCTGGTCAGGCGCTGAAAAGCTGAATTACTATATCTTGTTTCCGGCGCTGCTGTTTCACACTTTAGCGACTACAAAAATTGAATTTGACAGTCTGAAAATGCTGCTGGCGGCAATGTTTATTACAGTGCTGACTGCCACGATTGTCTTATACTTGCTGCGCTATATAAAACACATTCAGCCCGCCCGTTTTGGCGTACATACACAAAGTATTGTCCGTTTTAATACTTATATCGGGCTGGCACTGGTGGCTGCACTGTTTAAACAGGAAGGTATGGCCATACTGGCGGTTCTGCTGGCAGTCTGTATTCCACTGGTTAATATCATTTCTGTGCTGTCACTGACGTCTAGCGAGCAGATGAGCTTACGGCCTGTCATTATTTCTCTGTTGAAGAATCCCCTGATCATGTCCTGTCTGGTGGGGGCGATCGTAAATGTATTAAATATTCTTGTGTGGGAAGGAGTATTTAACCTGATCAAACTGTTTTCTGCTGCAAGCCTGCCACTGGGCCTGCTCTGTGTCGGTGCAGCCTTACAGTTTATGGAAATGAAAAAAGATATTCCTGCCTTAATGCTGGATACTTTTGCCCGTTTGCTGGTAATGCCGGTGTTGGCTATAGGAATTTGCTGGTGGATGCAGCTTCCTGTGTTACAAACCCAGATTCTGGTGATTTTTTTCGCATTACCGACAGCGTCGGCAGCTTATATTCTGACTAAAGTGTTAAAGGGGGATAGTCAGCTTATGGCAGCTGTTATCAGTTTACAGACCTTATGCGCTGCCATAACGTTGCCGCTTGTAATTGCTTGGGTGATGTAAAGTAAAGGATCAGATGATGGACTTTAAATCAGGTATAATTTTTATTTTGCTGCATTATTCATATGGCACTTGAATTAAAAACCACTTTTCAGCCCGATGTTGGGCTTTCACCGCAGCAGAGAAAGCTGAACCGGCTAATTGATAAAATTGAACAGCAACAGCTTGAACTGAAGCAGTGGCAGCAGGCGCAGGAACAGATTCAGCAATATACCCGTCAGACTTTAATGCCGGTCTATCAAGAGTTACATGCGGTGCTGTTTCAGCAACTGGAACAGTTATGGAAACATTTGCATGAAGCAGGATTTTCCAAGGCAGAGGCGACGCAGCTGGATGTGAAAATCCAATATCTTGCAGCTTATTTAAAAGACTCTCAATCTTTATCAAGGCAGCAAGCCGAGATTGTTGATGAAATTTATAATTACTATCAACAGCATATTGAACATACGCAAGCCAGAAAAAATAGAAAGCAAAGTGCAGAGAAAATAGAGCTATTTTTTGATGAAGAAAATAATTCAGAACAGATCGCATCTGAAGATTTTGAAGAATGGGATAGCGAAAAGTACAGCCAGACACGAGAGCAAGCCAAGCTTAAACGCCAGCGGGAAAAACTGGAACAGGCTACAAAGCTGGCAGAGCAGTCTTTAAAAACGGTGTATTTAAAAATTGCCGCAACTATTCACCCAGACCGTGAACCGGATGAAACCAAGAAAGTTGAAAAGACTGAGCTGTTGCAACGGGCAAATGAGGCCTATGCAGCACAGGATTTATTTTATTTATTGAAACTGCAAATCCAGATTGAGCAGAATCGGGGCACTTCACAAAAGGGTTTAAGTGCCGAGCAGATGAAGTTTTATCAACTGGCTTTAGATCTGCAAAGTCAAAAGTTAGATGATCAAATAGAAGAAATTATTCAATTATTGAGCTGGAATAAAAAAGCCCCTACAGGCAAGGTGAAAATTACAGATTTATATAAGCAGGTAGATGCGGATACTTCAGCGATGAAAAAGCAGCTAAAAGGGGAGAAAGAGCGATTAAAGTATATGAAGAAGGTGAGTGGGGTAGAGATGTTGATGGAGCATGGGGTTTTGTGATTTACCTCTCCCTTGCGCAGCAGTGCTGCTCATCTCCTGAAATGAGAGGGGAAATCCATTACATATTAGATTTAAACTGTAAATTTGGCTATAGTAATTGGGATGAAATTTAATAATAAGAATTAGATTATCAATGAACGTTCCCTTTCCTGAGCAAGTTTTAAAGCACTGCTTTAAAACGAAGCGCAAGTGAGGGCTAGAGAGAGGTTATAAATTCTGCTAATTTAAATAAAATAATAAAAACAAAATCTCATGAATAAAAAACTCGACCCTCAACTTTTACTATTCGCCAAATCTATGCGCCACACCGCCACCGATGCAGAACATTTAATGTGGCAAATACTTCGTGCCAAACATTTTATGAATCTTAAACTCCGTCGTCAGCATGTGATCAAACCATATATCGTTGATTTTTACTGTCATGAAATCGGTTTAGTGATTGAGTTGGATGGCAGATAGCATGGAATGGATGATAGAAAAGAATATGACGCTGAACGGACGAAGTTTTTAGAGGCTTTGGGTTTAACAGTTGTGCGATATTGGAATCATGATGTGTTGGGAAGGACGGATGTGGTTTTAGAGGATTTGTGGCAGAGATATTTTGAATTAAAAAATACCTCTCCCTAACCCTCTCCTGAAAGGAGAGGGAATATCCGTTACTAAATTCGTGTAAACATAAAATCAAATGACACCTCCTCTCCCTATGGGAGAGAAAGTAGGTAGTACTATATTGAATTAATTTCTTCAATAGATTCGATATTTAATTCTGCTTCTCGATAAACGTCATGGAAATAATCATCGAATTCCTCTTCATTTAGTTGAGAAATTTCATTTAAATTTAGTGATGTAGTATTTATTTTTATAGAGACGATACCCGAAACATTTAGTAACCGAGTTTCTGAAGCTTCGAATACGTGATCGTTCCAATCACTTACATATACAGACCATTCATCATCGAGACGGCTATAATATTCATGTTTATCTATGAAGTATTCAATTTCTGCTTCAACTTCTAAGTTAAAGTGGAAACCAAATTGATCTTCACCATAGTGGATGGGATTATTCAAATCTATATCAATATTATTGCCTGTGTAAGCTGAAGAAATAGTTCCTTCATTTTCATCATTTGAATAAGCGATATCATAGATTTTCTTATCCCAAAATTTCCTCACTTATGCAATCTGCTAAAAAATCTCGAATAGTGGGATTTTTAATTTCTGAACGTTGGATGAAAGATAAGACATTGCCTATTTGACTATCGATAATGTCCAACCCTTTTAATTTATCCTGTATATCAGTGCTTTGGATAAATATTTCTATGTTTGGAAAAATTGTATAATTTGGCATTTTAGAAAAAGTGTTAACTACTTTTTTATCATTGGCAATAATGACCAATTCAGAGCATTTTTTCTTTATTTCTTCAATGCCACGGCAGATAAAACTATCGGGAATATCTTCTCTGCTTTTAGGAGATGTTAGCGGAGCTGTTCCATTAAAATAAGCCTCTAATGCCGAAATAGTTTGATTAGCATCTATCGGCTGTATATTTGCATCTAAACTACTCAACCAAGACTTTGAAAAAGAATGAGCATCATTATTGATATCAATTTCTGACTCATCGATCTTTTTTTGAATATCATTAATAATTTCATGCACTAATGGTGATTTTGGAACTCTTAGAAACTTTCTGAGGCTTTCTTTAAGTTGGCGATATTCTTTTAAATAATATTCTAATTCTTGGGTTTCTAATTCTCTTTGTACAACATATGGAGCATGGATAACTAATAGATTAGCTTTTATTAACCTTTTCAGAGCCAAATACGAAGCATCTTTTTGACTTTTATTTTTGCCAATACCACTAGTATCTAACGCGATATGAATCATATTTTAAATAATAAAGGGCTGAATAATCAGCCCTTTATACACAATTTAGATCAAACTAACAACACATTAAAGCGCTGCAATTTGCTCCATATTGGCTTTAATCTTCGCTAACTGATCAGCAAACTCAGCAAGTTTCACTTTCTCGCCTTCAACTACAGCCGCAGGTGCTTTCGCAACGAAACCTTCGTTAGAAAGTTTAGTCGCAATTTGGTCATGTTGCTTTTGAACCTTGTCTAAGTCTTTTTGTAGACGACCCAATTCCGCTTTAGGATCAATTAAGCCCTTCATTGGAACGTATACAGATACATGACCGACTACAGAAGAAGAAGACAATGGTGGTTGTTCGCTGTCGGCCAAGAAGGTAATACTTTCAACTTTAGCCAATGCTTTGAACAACGGTTCAATACGTGCAATCTGCGCTTTTTCAGCATCAGTGGTATTTTGCAGCAGAACAGGCAACAAGCGCGCATTGCCTAGACCCATCTCACCACGGATGTTACGCACCGCACCAATCAAACCTTGCAGCCATTGCATATCTGCTTCAGCTTGGTCATTGATCTTCGCTGTATCTGCAACCGGGTATGGCGCCAGCATGATCGTTTCGCCAGTAATACCAAGTTTAGGTGCAAGTGTTTGCCAGATTTCTTCAGTCAGATAAGGCATTAACGGATGCGCCAAACGTAAAGATGCTTCCATGACCGAAAGAAGAACACGACGTACTTCGGCTTTACGCTCTTCAGACACATTTTCATCGTTCAGAACTGGTTTGGTTAATTCAACATACCAGTCACAGTATTCATTCCAGATGAACTCGTAAATCGCTTGTGCAGCCAAATCTAAACGGTAGGTTGCGAATGCTGTTTGCACCGCTTGTTCCGCTTTTTGCAGACGGCTCACGATCCACTGTTCAGGCAATTCCCAAAGATCTTGACGTGCTTCTGAACCAATGGTTTGACCTTCGACATTCATCATCACGAAACGGGTTGCGTTCCAGATTTTGTTGGCAAAGTTACGGTAACCTTCAACACGTTTCATATCGAACTTAATGTCACGACCTGTGTTGGCAAGCGCACAGAAAGTGAAACGAACAGCGTCAGTACCGTATGATTGAATACCTTCAGGGAACTCTTTACGGGTTGATTTTTCAATCTTCGCCGCTTGTTTCGGGTTCATCAAACCCGTGGTACGCTTTTGTACCAGCGTTTCAAGGTCTACCCCGTCAATCAGGTCTAACGGGTCAAGTACGTTACCTTTAGACTTCGACATTTTCTGGCCTTCGCCATCACGTACCAGACCGTGTACATATACAGTCTTGAACGGTACTTGTGGCGTACCATCTTCATTTTTCATGAAGTGCATGGTCAGCATGATCATGCGGGCAACCCAGAAGAAGATGATGTCGAAACCTGTTACCAGTACATCTGTCGGGTGGAAAGTATTTAAGAAATAGTTGGCTTTATCTTTGGCTTCATCGCCAGTCCAGCCTAAAGTCGAGAATGTCCAGAGACCAGATGAGAACCAGGTATCCAGTACATCTTCGTCTTGGTCTAACTGAACATCGGCAGGGATATTGTTTTTTGCTCGAACTTCTGCTTCATCACGGCCCACATAGACATTGCCTTCAGCATCGTACCAGGCCGGAATACGGTGACCCCACCACAGTTGACGCGAGATACACCAGTCCTGAATGTTGTTCATCCAAGCCATGTACATGTTGCTGTACTGTTCAGGAACAAACTTGATCCGACCGTCTTGCACTGCTTCGATGGCCGGCTTCGCAAGTGGTGCAATTTTTACATACCACTGGTCTGTAAGCAGAGGCTCAACAATAACGCCTGAACGGTCACCACGGGGTGCTTTCAGGTCATAAGGCTGAATCTGGTCTAACCAGCCTTCGGCTTCGGCCTGTGCAACCAGTTTCTTACGCGCTTCAAAACGCTCTAGACCAATATAATCTGCTGGGGCAGGGATGGTTTTAGAAATTTGTTCCCCAGCTTTGGCAATATATTCAAACTCAGCCAGTACTTCTGCATTTTTGTTAAAGATATTGATAATCGGCAGTTCACAGCGTTTGCCTACTTCATAGTCATTGAAGTCATGCGCAGGGGTGATTTTTACGCAGCCGGTCCCAAAATCTTTTTCTACATATTCATCGGCAACCACAGGTACTAAACGACCAGTAATCGGTAATACGATATTTTTACCAATCAGGTGCGCGTAGCGTTCATCTTCAGGATGTACAGCAACTGCCGTATCACCCAGTAGGGTTTCTGGACGTGTAGTGGCGACCACTAGGTAATCATGGCCGTCTTGGGTGCGCAGCGTTTTATCTTCAAAGAAATATTTAAAGTGCCAGAGAGAACCTTTTTCCTCAACCGATTCAACTTCAAGATCAGACAGGGCCGTTTGCAGTTTCGGGTCCCAGTTCACCAGACGTTTACCACGGTAGATCAGGCCTTCTTCATGCAGTTTTACGAAGACTTCTTTAACTGCATTGGATAAACCGTCATCCATGGTAAAGCGTTCACGTGACCAGTCCACCGAAGAACCCAGACGACGGATCTGACGGGTAATATTGCCACCAGACTGTTCTTTCCATTCCCAGACTTTCTCGATGAACTTGTCACGGCCCAGGTCATGACGGCTAATATTTTGTGCTGCCAGCTGGCGCTCAACCACCATTTGGGTTGCGATACCAGCATGGTCCGTACCTGGCTGCCAAAGTGTATTTTTACCTGACATACGGTTATAGCGAGTCAGGGCATCCATAATGGCATTATTAAAACCATGACCCATGTGCAAGCTACCAGTGACATTTGGCGGCGGAATCATAATACAGAATGACTCACCTTTTTCAGATGGCTTGAAATAGCCACGCTCTTCCCAGGTCTGGTACCATTTTTTCTCGATCTCGGTTGGATCGTAGGTTGTTGCAATATTCTGAGCTGAATCGGTCATAGTTTTAAAAGATCAAAAGCCAATAAAAAATTGTATTCATTGTAGCAAAAAAATATCTGTTTTTAATGCAGTAAAACCCGACAAATAATTTTGTATTTATGCTGAAACACGGTAGATTTAAGCTGCTTTAAGTCCGTATCGAGGCCTTTAAGCATTCAGATAAAAAATATAAGTAGTGAAAAATAAGGAAACAACCTTCATGAGCTATGCTGTATTTCTCAAATTGAGTGAATCCTCTTACAGCCGTTTTGAAGTTATTCGCATGCAGTTAAATGCCGGGGTAAAAGCAAGTCAGGCTGAAATGCTGGGTGGGGTACTCAGCGAAATTGCCTGTGAAATTATTGAGCAGGCCTTTAGCGAACTAATTTTAAAGCAGGCCAATAGCATAAACACTGAGGATACAAAAGAAATTAAAGAAAACCGGCAGGTGGTCAGGCAGATACTGGAAACTTTACGTAAATACCTGCCTTGGGCGATTTCATTTTTTAGTAATGAGCGCCTGTTGCCACTGGTCAACTATTTTGCAGGACTGATCTGTGAACATGACCGGCAAATCTGGATCCGCTATGACGTGCATATGCAGCTCATGCAGGATGTACTGGAGACTGTTGAACAGATTCGGGCAGGCCAGCTGAGTGCAGTGCCACGAGCTTTTGCCTTGCTTATTCATATTATTGATCTTGGCGTGACCTGCCTGATCCGTGAACCGAAGAAGCAGCTTAAATTTAATGTATTTATTGACAAGACCTTAAGTGGCGTAATTCATGTGACTACCCATTTAGGCTATAAACGCCTAGAAAAAATTGGGACCCAGCTCCAAAAGGAACAGGCCAATGCATACATTGAACATTTTATGGGCTTTATGCAAAAAGCCTGATAAAAAGTTGTTAACTGACCAGGAATAAAAGGCAGAGAAAAATGGCAAGTCCGCAATTAAACAATAAAATCGTCTGGATCACTGGCGCATCTTCAGGTCTAGGTAAGGCGCTGGCACAAGAATGTGCAGCGTTAGGAGCAAAGCTGGTCCTGAGCGCGCGCCGTTATGATGAGCTGGAAAAAGTTCGTCTGGCTTTGCCAAATGCGCAAGAGCATCTGGTTGTTCCTATGGATATAACAGATGAAAGTCAGGTACGTCATGCTTATGATCAGGTATTGGCTGCTAAAGGCCGCATTGACTGGCTCATCAATAATGCAGGCCTCAGCCAGCGCGCCTTGATTCAGGATACTACCATGCAGACCGAACGTGCCATCATGGAAGTCGATTATTTCTCACAGGTATTTCTGACCAAAACAGTCTTGCCCACTTTTATCCAGCAGAAGTCTGGACAGATTGTCTTTGTCTCAAGTGTAGCAGGACTACTGGGTACTCAGTATCGCGCGTCCTATTCGGCGGCCAAGGGAGCAATCCATATGTGGGCCAATAGTCTGCGTGCTGAAGTTGCTCAGGAGGGTATAGGCGTTTCTGTAATTTTCCCCGGTTTTGTGAAAACCAATGTGTCATTTAATGCCTTAAATGGAGAGGGCAAGCCACAAGGTCATCAGGATGAAGCAATAGAAAATGGTCTGGAACCACAACAGTTTGCCAAAATTACGGTTGAGGCCTTACTGGCTGGGGAAGAATATATTGTCGTAGGAGGCCATAAGGAAAAGCTGGGTGTACTGGTATCTCGCCTATCACCCAAGCTGCTATATAAAATGATCCGTAAAATGAAAGTAAAGTGACCTGTGCTTCTTTTTTGGAGGGCTGGGGGAGAACTGCAAATCCTGTTCAGTCCCCCTACTAAAAATGACTTATGTGGTTTTAATTGCTGTGCCGTAGGCAAATACTTCAACCATGCCACCCTGCATTCCGAGTTCAGTGGTACTCAGGCGTAAACCCATGATATGGGTTGCTCCTGTACGCTGAGCTTCTTGCTTTAAACGTATAATTGCCTCACGCCGAGCTCTTTCTACAATACTTTCATAAGCAGTGAGCCGGCCACCAAAAAAATTCTGAATATTGGCAATCACATATTTAAAATAGTCGTGTGAGATGACTACATTGCTCGAGACGAGCTGTCCGGTATTCAAGGTGGTATGAAAGCGCTGATTATCAACAGTAATATGTGCCAGCATATTTTCTTTTTCTTCTAGTTCACGCAGATGTTTGTATTCGACATGGCGCCCAAATGCCCAGCCAACCACGAACAGCACTATAAAAATTCCGATCTTAAAAATCAAAGCGTCCATAACCCGGCATCCTGTGAGATTTTATGAAGAGAACGGATCTGGAATTGAAGGTGCAACTGGAGTTACGGTGACTGCAGTCCCATATACGAACAGTTCAGAAGCACCTTGTGCTATATTTGAGGTAGAAAAACGAATCCCGACAATTGCATTGGCATCCAGATTTTGGGCTTTTTCAATCATGCGGTTCATGGCTTCCTGACGGGATTCTTCTAATAATTCGGTATAACCTTTAAGTTCTCCGCCTACAATATTTTTCAGACCAGCCATAAAGTCACGTCCGACATGCTTAGAACGGAACGTACTGCCATAGACCACATCAATTTGCCTGGTAATGTGGTGACCCGGAACAGATTCTAGATTGCTTAATAACATCTTATTTTCCTTTTGTTCATAATTGAAGATAGAAAATTTGGACTTGAAAAGCAATAAAAAAGCCCACCGAAGTGGGCTCTCTTATAAATTATGCTTACTGTACAGCTTTCGCTTCACGGTTTGCTTTTTGTTCAGCAGTTGAAGCCGGGCGAGCAATCAAATCAGAACTGGTGGTTTTAACCCCACCACCTAGAGATTTATACAGTTCTACCTGATTATTCAGATTGGCCTGTTCAAGGAGCAACAAGCCTTGCTCGGCTGCATATGAAGCACGCTGTGCATCAAGTACAGTCAGATAGCTGTCAATACCGGCACGGAAGCGTGCATTTGCCAGACGATAGGAAGTATTGGTGGCTTCTACCAGACGACGCTGTGCAGCGACACGGTCACCAATATTTTTACGAACAGCCAGTGCATCATTAACTTCACGGAATGCAGCCTGAATTGAACGCTCATAATCTGACAGGGCAATCTGCTGATCTGTTTCAGTAATAGCAATATTGGCACGACGCGTACCCCAGTCGAAGATTGGAATATCCAGACTTGGGCCAAGCGACCAGACAAATGCACCTGATTTGAACAGGTCACTCAGGTCAGTTGAGGCATAGCCAGCCGAACCAGTCAGGCTGATCGTCGGGAACAGGCGTGCGCGTGCAGCCCCAATATTGGCTCCAGCGGCACTCAGCTGATATTCAGCAGTACGGATGTCCGGACGGTTAACCAGCAGATCACTTGGCAGACCGGTTGACAGGACATTCTGGTTCGTTACACGGCTAATACGCTTTGGTGGCAACAGGTTGTCAGGAACCTGTTCACCCACCAGTAAATTGAGCAGGTTACGGGCTTGTGCAATCTGGGTGCGATAATTCGCTACGTCATTACGAGCAGTCTCAACAGAAATCTGTGCCTGACGGACGGGTAATTCAGAATCAATCCCGACATCAAAACGTTTCCGGTTCAGATTGTAGGATTCAAGCTGGGCAGCCAGTGTACGTTCAGCCAGGTCCAGATTGGCACTGGCAAATGAATAGTTGAGCCAGGCTTGTGACACCTGACTGATCAGGCTGATTTGGGTAGAGTCACGAGCAGTCTGCGTAGCCAGGAAGGTGTCTAGTGCTGCATCTCGCAAGCTACGGACACGACCCCAAAAATCCAGCTCATAAGCTGTTACACCCAGCCCTACATTGTATGAAGTAGTCGGACCACGGCCCTGACTGTTCAGGTTGTCCTGGCGTAGTACACTACCACTGGCACCAATGGTAGGGAGCTGGTTATTTTCAGAGATCTGGAACTGCTGCTGGGCTCGCTGAATGTTCAGGGTCGCCGTACGCAGGTCACGGTTATTGGTCAAGGCCAGATCAATCACCGATTTCAGGCGATCATCTGAGAAAAAGTCTTTATAGCCCTGTGCCGCAATCGAGGTTCCACTATCTGCTTCAATATAATTGTTGGGAATATTGGCATTAGCGACTGGCTCTGGACCGCGCATGCTCTGACATGCAGTCAGGGCAAGCGCTAGAACAGACAAAGCAAAACCGCGACCTGTTAAAGTCCAGAAATTTTGCATCACGATATTTGCTCCTGATTATTTCTGTTTTTTGGTTTCTGTTTAAAAATGCTACGGATCCATACATAGAATACTGGAATAAAGAAGATACCCAGTAATGTTGAGCTGATGACGCCACCCAATACACCGTAACCTACCGAGTGCTGGCTGCCTGCACCGGCGCCTGAAGACAGGGCAAGTGGCAGTACACCAAAACCAAATGCTAATGTGGTCATGATAATTGGACGCAAACGCATTCTTGCAGCATGCAGCGTAGCTTCTAACAGTTCTTCACCTTCTTCTTGCAGGTCTTTTGCGAATTCCACAATCAGAATAGCGTTTTTCGCAGCCAGACCAATTACCGCAATAATTGCAACTTTAAAGTAGATGTTATTCGAGAGGTTAGGATCTTTCGAAATCATCATACCTAAGAAGGTCAGTACCACGGCACCCACAATACCTAATGGAATAACCATGAGTACCGAGAATGGAATAGACCAGCTCTCGTAAAGTGCAGCAAGACACAGGAATACGATCAGGATCGAAAGGGCAAGCAATGCAGCAGTTTGCGAGCCGGCTTCATTTTCTTCAAGTGATAAACCGCTCCATTCATAATCATATCCCTGCATACCCATACTTGGCAGCTTGGCCATGATTTCCTGCATTGCCAGCATGGCATCACCAGAACTCACACCCGGGGCAGGTGTACCCTGAATATTAACCGATGAGATACCGTTATAACGTTCAAGACGAGGTGAACCATAAGTCCATTCACCAGTTGCGAAGGCTGAGAATGGGACCATCTGGCCCTGGTTATTACGCACATACCACTTGTCCAGATCTTCAGGCATCATCCGGGTGTCTGCCTGACCCTGTACATAGACACGTTTTACACGGCCACGATCTACGAAGTCATTAATATAAGACCCGCCCCACGCAATACTCATAGTACTGTTGATATCAGCAATACTTACTCCCATTGCACCGGCCTGGGCCTGGTCAATCGAAATTTTATATTGTGGCGTATCTTCCTGACCATTTGGACGCACACCCATCAGGCGTGGGTCTTGGGCAGCCATACCCAAAATTGCATTACGAGCGGCCATCAATTTTTCATGGCCATTACCACCTGCATCTTTCAGCATGAAGCTAAAGCCCGCAGTCACACCCAGTTCAGGCATGGCAGGTAATTGTAAAGGCATAACATAGCTGGCATCTTTAGCAATAACGTTCAGTGCCATACCACGCTGGATAATTGCACCAATCTGTGCTTCAGGGGTAGTACGCTCACTCCAGTCTTTTAATCTGATAAATGCCAGACCCGCATTTTGTCCTACACCGGTGAACGAGAAGCCTGCGACACTAAATACAGACTGGACATATTCCTTTTCATTCTCAAGGAAAAAGCCGGTCATGGTGTCAACCACCTGTTCAGTACGGCTTAGTGATGCATTAGGTGGAAGCTGTACCAGCGTCATCACTACACCTTGGTCTTCATCTGGAAGGAATGAAGAAGGCAGTTTCTGGAACAGCAGCACCAGTATGCCTATCACTACAACATAAAACACACCAGAAATAATACGGTGATGCAGGAGTTTGCTTACACCATTCTGATAACGGTGAGACATCCGGTCAAACTTATGGTTAAACCAGCGGAAGAAGCGGGCAAAAACATTATTGCTTGGTGCTTTATTTGGATCATGCTGTTTGAGCAGAGTCGCACAGAGCGCCGGCGTAAAGGTAAGCGCTACAATTAACGACAGGATCATCGCAGTAACCAGAGTAATCGAGAACTGCCGATAGATGACCCCG